>JALYKU010000085.1 GCA_030774595.1 Chloroflexota bacterium
TCGCGAGCGCATGCAGTTCGGGCGGCCGATCGCCGCGCTGGATGCGATCCGTTTCGCGCTCGCGCGGATGCGCACGGACGTCGACGCGGCGCGCCTGCTGACGCTCCGCGCGGCGTGGCTGCGGGACCGCGACCGTCGCTTCACGCGCGAAGCCGCCGAGGCGAAGCTGTTCGCGAGCGAGACCGCGAACCGTGTGAGCTACGACGCGCTGCAGGTGTTCGGAGGCTACGGCTACATGCGCGACTACGAGATCGAACGCTATGCGAGGGATGCCCGCGCCACCACGCTGTACGAGGGCACGAGCGAGGTGCAGCGCATGGTGATCGCGCGGCAGCTGCTCTCGGAGGCGGCGTGATGGAGGAGCGTCGCCGGTCGTCCGCGGCTCGCACCGAAGCTCGGGCGCATCGCTCGGACAAGCAGCGCTGGCTCGAGGAGACCTACGGCCCGGCCGTGCAGCGCTACCCCGAGCGCAAGGAGCGCTTCAGCACGCTCTCGGACGAGCCCGTCGAGCCGCTGTATACGGCGGCGGACCTGGGCGACTTCGATCCGGCGCGCGACCTCGGCTTCCCGGGCGAGCAGCCGTTCACGCGAGGCGTGCATGCCTCGATGTACCGGGGGCGGTTGTGGACGATGCGCCAGTTCGCGGGCTTCGGCTCGGCCGAGGACACCAACGCGCGCTTCCACTACCTCCTCGCGCACGGCGTCACCGGACTATCCACGGCGTTCGACATGCCGACGCTGATGGGCCGCGACCCGGACGACCCGCTCTCGCGTGGCGAAGTGGGGCGCGAGGGTGTGGCGTGCGCCTCCCTCGCGGACATGGAGATCCTGCTCGACCGCATACCGCTCGACGAGGTGACGACGTCCATGACGATCAACGGACCGGCGTCGATCGTCTGGGCGATGTACCTCGCCGCCGCGGAGAACAGGGGATACCCGCTCGACAGGATCGGCGGCACGATCCAGAACGACTGCCTCAAGGAGTTCATCGCGCAGCGCGAATGGATCGTGCCCGTGCGGCCGGCGATGGATCTGGTCGTCGACACGTTCCGATACGGGTCGCGTGCGGTCGAGCGGTGGAACACGATCTCCGTGTCCGGGTATCACATCCGAGAGGCGGGAGCCACCGCGCTCCAGGAGCTCGCGTTCACGCTCCTCGACGGACTGGAGTACGTGAAATGGGGCGTCGATGCAGGGCTCGATCCCGACCGGTTCGTGCCGCGGATCTCGTTCTTCTTCGACGTGCACAACGATTTCTTCGAGGAGATCGCGAAGTTCCGCGCCGCCCGGCGCATCTGGGCGCGCGAGATGGAGCGGCGCTACCACCCGAGGGACCCGCGCTCGCTGATGCTCCGCACCCACGCGCAGACCGCCGGCGTGTCGCTCACCGCGCAGCAAGCGCACAACAACGTCGTGCGCGTGACGCTGCAGGCGCTCGCGGCGGTACTTGGCGGGACCAACTCGCTGCACACCAACTCGCTCGACGAGACCTACGCGCTCCCGACGGAGGAGGCGGTGACGCTCGCGCTGCGGACGCAGCAGATCATCGCGCACGAGTCGGGGGTCGCGGACACGGCGGACCCGCTGGGCGGCTCGTACTACCTCGAGGCGCTCACCGATCGGATGGAGCGCGGATTCGAGCGCTACCGCGACGAGATCGAGACGATGGGTGGCATGGTGGAAGCAGTCGAGCGCGGATACCCACAGCGCGAGATCGTCGAGTCGGCGTTCCATTTCCAGCAACAGGTCGACGAGCGGGAAAAGATCATCGTCGGGGTCAACAAGTACGTCACGGAGAAGGATCCACCAGTGCCGACGCTCGCGATCGACCCGGACGTCGAGCGCAAGCAGCTCGAGCGCCTCCGGCGCACGCGCGAGACACGCGACCGCGGCCGCTGCAGTGAGGCGCTCGCCCGCCTGCGCGAAGCGGCCGGCGCGCGCGGGGAGCTCATGCCCGCGTTCCTCGAATGCGCGCACGCCTACGCGAGCGTCGGCGAGCAGGTGGCCGTCCTGAAGGAGGTCCACGGTGAGTACCGCGACCCCGGCTACTTCTAGCGAGCTCGCGGAGCTCGGGATGGCCGAGTGAAAAGGCCGATCCGTGTCGTGGTCGCGAAGGCCGGCCTCGATGGGCACGACAGGGGAGCGAAGGTGGTCGCACGCGCGCTCCGCGACGCGGGGATGGAGGTGATCTACACCGGGGTGCACCAGACGCCCGAGCAGGTCGTCGAGACCGCACTGCAGGAGGACGCAGACGCGATCGGCGTGTCACTCCTATCGGGCGCGCACAACTACATCTTTCCGCGCATCCACGACCTCATGCGCGAAAAGGGGATGGATGACGTGCTGCTCTTCGGCGGCGGGATCATCCCCCAGGCGGACATCGAGACGCTGAAGCAGCACGGGGTCGAGCGCATCTTCCAACCCGGCGCGCCCCTCGACGGGATCGTGCGATATCTGGTCGAAACGGTGCCGCGCAAGCGTGGCACCACAGTTGGAGGCTGAAGATGGCGAAGAAGGACGACCGGCCGCTCGACGTGGGACTGGCGGCGCTCAAGGGCAAGGACGAGGCGACGGCGACCGAGTGGTGGAAGGAGCGGTTCGGGCTCATCGCGGCGATCCCCTCGGACACCGCGCGCGTCGGCGCGCTCACGCCGCAGCTGCGGGAACTGTCGCGTCTGACACCTGAGGAGCACCGCAGGCTCACCAAGGCGCGCATCCACGCGTTCGCGACGCTGCCGCAGGAC
>JALYKU010000086.1 GCA_030774595.1 Chloroflexota bacterium
GCGCCGGCGCGGACGTGACGCGGGTCAGCGGGCCGACGGCGCGCGCCGCACCGGCCGGCACGCGGGTGGTGCGGGTCGAGACGGCCGCTCAGATGGGGGACGCGGTGCTCGTGGCGCTCCCGGACGCGGATGCCGTCGTCATGGCCGCGGCTGTCGCGGACTACCGTCCCGCGGAGGCGCGAACGCTGAAGCTGAAGAAGCGCGATGCGGGCGGGTCCTTCGGCCTGGCGATGGTCGAGAACGCGGACGTGCTGCGGGCCATCGTCGCGGCGCGGCGGCCGGGGACCGTCGTCGTCGGCTTCAAGGCGGAGACGGGCGACCCCGCCGCCGAGGCCGAGCACCTGCTGCGCGAGAAGGGCGTCGACCTCGTCGTCGCGAACGACGTGAGCCAGGCCGGCTCGGAGTTCGGCTCCGACACCGACCGCGTGTGGTTCGTGAGCCACGACGGGACCGAGCGGCTCGACCTCATGCCCAAGTCCGAGGTCGCGCGACGCCTCGTCGCGAGGATCGCCGAGCTTCTCGCGCGCTGAGGCCGCCGCGCCCGATCGCCGCCTATCGTTCCCGCGATGCCGATCGAGTGGGTCACGTTCGACTGCTACGGCACGCTCATCGACTGGGAAGGCGGCGTCTTTACCGCGCTCCGGCCGCTCCTGCCGCCCCGCCTAGGCCAGGACGAGGTCGCGCGCCGCTACATCGCCGCCGAGGCCGCGATCGAGGGAGATGAGTACGCCCCATACCGCGACGTGCTCGACCGCGCCGGCCGCGCGGTGCTGGCCGATCTCGGCCGTCCGCTCGCGGCCGGCGAGCGATGCCCGCTGCCCGATTCGCTCGCCGCGTGGCTCCCGTTCCCGGAGGTGCCGCCGACCCTCCGTGCGCTGCGCGCCGGCGGCCTCCGGCTCGCGATCCTCTCGAACGTCGATCGCGACCTCATCGCCCACTCCATCGCGTGTCTGGGAGTGACGCCCGACCTCGTCGTGACCGCGGAGGACTGCCGACGCTACAAGCCGGACCACGGCCACTGGCGCCACTTCGAGCGGGAGTCGGGCGCCGGGCCCGGAACGACCGTCCACGTCGCCGCGAGCGAGTACCACGACATCGTCCCGGCGACGGCTCTCGGTTATCGCACCGTCTACGTCAACCGGCACGCCGATCCGATCGGGGCGGTCGCGCCCACGGTGCAGATCCCCGACGTCGCATCGCTCCCGGAGACGATCGCCCACCTTCCTCCGCGCTGAATGCGGCTGACAGGGCCCTCGAGCCGCTGCGTCACCGTGACTTCCGCCTCGTGTGGGTCGTCGAGACGGTGTCGATGTTCGGGACCTTCGTCAACCTCGTGGCCCTGCCGTTCCAGATCCTGGCGCTCGGCTGCAGCCCCGTTCAGCTCGGCTTCGTCGGCGCATGCTTTTCCGGGACGCAGGTCCTGCTTCTCCTGTTCGGGGGCGCCGTCGTCGACTACTTCGGCGGCACGTTCCTCGGACGCCGTCGCGCCGCCGCTGTTCGGTCTCGCGGTCGAGCGCGTGGGTCCCGCTCCGGCGTTCGTCGCCGGCGGCGCGGCGGTCGTCGCCTTCTCGCTGGCGGGGCTGCTCGTGCCGTCGATACCCGACCTCGAGTGACGCCGGCGCGCGAGCGCTCCCCGTATCCTGCGCACCGATGACCAGCGCGAAGGATTGCATCTTTTGCAAGATCGCATCCGGCGAAGCGCGCGCCGAACGCGTCATCGAGGACGATCGCCTCGTCGCCTTCAAGGACGCGCACCCGCGCGGCCCGCTGCACGTTCTCGTCATACCCCGCGACCACATCAACTCGCTCGCCGACATGGACGACGAGCCGCTGATCGGTCACCTCTTCGCGACGGCCGCGCGGATCGCGAAGGACGCCGGCTACAGCGAGCGCGGGTTCCGCGTCTTCGCGAACGCCGGCGCGGACGGCGGCCAGCTCGTGCCGCACCTCCACGTGCACGTCGTCGCCGGGCGCCGCCTCGGCGATCCCGCCTGACCACGTAGGGCCGTGCAGCTCTCGCTGATCGTCACGCCGGCGCGCGGACACACATACGACGACCTGCGCGCGATCGCAGGCGCGGTCGAGGATGCCGGGATGTCGACGCTCTGGATCGCCGACCATTTCTTCGGCGGAGAGGGCTTTCCGGACCGGAACTGCCTCGAGGCCTGGACGCTCATCGCCGCGCTTGCTCGCGACACCTCGCGGTTGCGGCTCGGCACGATGGTCACCGCGCAGTCGTACCGGAAGCCGGCGCTCCTGGCGAAGACCGTCGCGTCGGTCGACCACATCTCTGGTGGCCGCATCGAGTTCGGCGTCGGTGCGGGCTGGAAGGAGAACGAGTACCGCGCCTACGGCTATGAGTTCCCGCGCGCCGGTGTCCGGGTCGAGCAGCTCATCGAAACGCTCGAGATCTGCCGCCGCATGTGGACGGAGGACCGCGCGACGTATCGCGGCCGGCACTATCGGGTCGAGGAGGCGGTGTGCGCTCCCAAACCCGCGCAGCGGCCGCATCCTCCGATCACGGTCGGCGGCCGGCAGCCGCGCATCATGCGCGTCGCGGCACGCTACGCCGACGCGTTCAACCTCGGCCACGCCGGCGGAACACCGACACCCGACGAC
>JALYKU010000087.1 GCA_030774595.1 Chloroflexota bacterium
GTACGGACGGGGGCGGGCACCGGCGTGGGAGGAGGAGGCGGCGGCGCGGTCGGCCGCGGCGTGGCGGCCGCGAGGACCGTGATCGACCCCGTCATGGAGGGGTGGATCGCACAGTGGTACGTGAAGACGCCGGGCACGGTGAAGGTGATGGCCGCGGATGTCTGCCCGCTGTTCAGGACGCCGGTGGTCCACGCGCCGTTGTCCGCGGTGGCCGTGTGTTGCACGCCATCGAGGTCCTTCCAGGTCACGGCGTCGCCCGCGCTCACCGTGGTCGCGGCGGGGCTGAAGGCGAATCCCTGGATGCTCACGCGCGCGGTCGCGGCGTCGGCGACGACGGGGACGCCCGCGAGCACCACCGCCAGCGCGAGCCCTGCGAGGCGGGTCGCGTAATTAGAGTAGGCGCCGCCATGGGCCATCAGACCGCGACGCCGCTGAGCGAGCCGTTCGCGGCGCTCGGGGTCGAGGCGATGCGCACGTCGCTGCGACTCGATGCGGCGCAGCTGGCGCTCTGCGAGCGATACGCGGAGGAGCTCATCGCCTGCAATACGTCCGTGAACCTTACCGCGATCACGGAGCCCAGAGACATCGCGCACAAGCACTTCCTCGACTCCTTCACCGCGCTCGGGGTGCGGCGGTGGGGCGCGCGCGAGCGGCTCGTGGATGTGGGCAGCGGCGCCGGCTTTCCAGGGCTGGCACTACGCATCGCCCGGCCGGGGCTGCAGGTCACCCTGGTCGAGTCCGTCGGCAAGAAGACGCGCTTCCTCGAGGCTCTGACGCAGCTTCTCGGCCTCGGCGACGTCGAGATCCGCAACGAGCGCGCCGAGGCGTTCGGGCGCGGCCACCGCGCGGGCTACGACGTCGCGACCGCGCGCGCGGTCGGCTCGCTCGCGCTCTGCGTCGAGTACCTCTTCCCACTCCTGCGCGTCGGTGGGGACGCGATCGTGTGGAAGGGCAGGGTCGATGACGAGCTGCCGGCGGCCCTGGGCGCGCTGTCGGTGATCGGTGGGGAGCTGGTGGCGGTCGTGCCCACCGCCGCGATCGGCGTCGGCGACTTGCTGCCCGGCCGCCACCTCGTCGTCATGCGCAAGACGCGGACGACCCCCGAGCGGTACCCGCGCGGAGCCGCCGAGGCCAGGCGCCGGCCGTGGTGATCGTGCCGGCGATCGACGTGAGCGACGGCCGCGTCGCCGTCCGTGACGGCGCGGACCCGGGCCTTTCTCCCGAGGAGCTCGCCGCCCGGTTCGTCGCGGAGGGCGCGCAGGAGCTCCATCTGGTGGACCTCGACGCGGCCCGGACCGGCCAGGCGCGGAACACCGGGCTGCTCGCGCGGATCGCGCGCGCGCACGCCATCCCGGCGCGTCTCGCGGGCGGGATCTCCGACCTCCGCACCGCCCGCGCCGCGCTTGCGGAGGGCTTCGCCGGGGTCCTGTTCTCGTCCGCGGTCTTCGCCGACGACGCGCTCCTGCGCGACATCGCGGCGCTCGGCGAACGCGCGATCGTCGAGATCGAGGCCGTCGAAGGCTGGCTCGCGCCGCGGGGAGGGGACCCCGCGCTCGTCGCCGACGCGTCCGGGCGCGGCGCGCTCAGCTCGGCTCGCGCGGCGGTCGACGCGGGCATCCGCGCGATCTACGTCGTCGACGTGGCGTCCGATGGCCGGCTGACCGGTCCTGCCCTCGCGTTGATCCAGAGCATCCGGAGCGCTCTCGGCTCCGCGGCGCTCGCGGTCGCCTTCCACACCGGCGGCGGGATCCGAGACCTCGACGACATCCGCCGCCTGGCCGGCGCGGGCATCGCGTCCGCCGTCGTCGGCCGCGCGCTCCTGGAGGGCCGCTTCAGCATCGCCGATGCCCGCCGCGTCGCGCAGGGACACGCGCACTGAAGATCGGACTCATCTCCGACGTGCACGCGAACCTCGTCGCCCTCGAGGCCGTCCTGCCGTCGCTCGAGGGCCTCGACGACCTCTGGGTCATGGGGGACACGGTCGGGTACGGGCCGGAGCCGTCCGCGGTGCTCGCGCTGCTGCGCGGGCGACGTCCGCGCATGGTGGCCGGTAACCACGACCGCGCCGTGGCCACGGGCCAGGACCTCCATGAGTTCAACGGCCCCGCCGCGGCCGCCGTTCGCCTGCACCGCGAGTGGCTGGATGCAGACGAGCGCGCTTTCCTCGCTGGATTGCGGGCGACCGACGAGCGGTCCGACTTCACGCTCTGTCACGGGAGCCTGGTGGACCCGATGTGGGAGTACGTCTTCACGCCCGAGGCGGCCTGGGACTCGTTCAAGGTGGCGACGACGAAGAACTGGTGCAGCGGGCATACGCACGTGCCGGCGCTCTTCCGGCGGGATGGCGATCTGGTTGAGCAGGTGCAGGTCCGGCCGAGCGTCACATATCCGCTCGGCCCCTCCGCCATGGTCAACCCGGGAAGCGTCGGCCAGCCGCGCGACCGCGATCCGCGCTCCTCGTACGCCATCCTCGACCTCGATGCGGGCGCGGTCACTTTCCTTCGCGTCGCGTACGACGTGAAGGAGACCCAGCGGCGCATGCGGAAGCTGCGGCTCCCCGGGTGGCTCGTGGATCGGCTCGCGGCCGGTCGGTAGCTCTGGGCCCGAGCCGGCGCCCCCAGCGCGGTGCCGAACGCGCCAGATCGCCGTCCGACACGCCGCGGGAAGCGCGCTCGGGCCGCATGCGATGGACGAGTGCTACGGGCACAATCGGGCGCGGTGACGTCTGAGAACGAACCTCCCGGCGGTAGCGACAGCAGACCCGGTGGCCCGCGGCTCGAGCGGCTCGAGAAGGCACGAGGCCGGCTGCCCGGCAACACGAGCGTGCGCATCGTCCGCAACCCGAGTTTCCGCCGCCGTGGCGGCTCGCTCGAGGCGACCGCCAAGGTGCTCGAGGCGGAGGGCGGGGTCGGTAAGGCCCTGGCGGTGTTCCGCATGCTCCTGTTCGGCCGCCCGATCCCCACCTACGCCGAGCAGGAGGAGCGCCTGACCAAGGTCACCGGCCTGGCGATCTTCGCCTCCGACAACATCTCCTCCTCGGCCTACGCCACCGAGGAGACGATGCGCGCGCTCGCGCTCGCCGGCGCCGGCGCCCTCGCGCTGACGATGCCGCTCACGATCACGCTCGTGGTGATCCTCGCGATCGTCGTGATGTCGTACCTCCAGGCGATCCGGGCCTACCCCTCCGGCGGTGGCAGCTACATCGTCGCCAGCCAGAACCTCGGTGCGATCCCAGGGCTCGTGGCGGCCGCCGCGCTGCTCGTCGACTACGTGCTGACGGTCTCGGTGTCCGTCGCCGGTGGCGTGCTGGCCATCAACAGCGCATTCCCTGCGTCGAGCGATTACCGCGTATGGCTCGGCGTCGGATTCATCGCGCTGCTCACCCTCGGGAACCTTCGCGGCATCCGCGAGGCGGGCCTCGTGTTCGCGGGCCCGACGTACTTCTACGTCCTCAGCGTCCTCGGCCTCGTCGGCCTGGGGATCTTCAGGCTCGTCACCGGCGACATCCCGGTGGCGCCGCTGCCCCCGGAGACGTACCAGCCGCCGTTCGAACCGCTCGGCGCGTTCCTGATACTGCGAGCGTTCGCGTCGGGCGCGGTCGGCCTCACCGGAACGGAGGCCGTCGCCAACGGGGTGACCGCATTCAGGAAACCGGAGGCGCGCAACGCGAGCGTCGTGCTCCTCGTCATGGGCACTCTGTTCGCGACCCTGTTCATCGGCATCAGCCTGCTCGCGACGGCGATCGGGGTGCAGCCCGATAACAGCGCGCAGCAGGTGACCGTCCTCAGCATGATCGCGCGCAGCATCGTGGGCGACGGCTGGTACTTCTACGTGGTCCAGATCGCCACCGTGGTCATCCTCACGCTGGCCGCGAATACGAGCTTCTCGGGCTTCCCGCGACTCGCCTCGATCCTCGCGACCGACCGCTTCATGCCGCGCCAGTTCGCGCAACGCGGCGATCGGCTGGCGTTCACCTTCGGGATCCTCGTGCTCGCCGCGGTGTCGGCGGCCCTGCTCGCGTACAAGCAGGGCAGCGTGACCGAGCTCATCCCCCTCTACACCGTCGGCGTCTTCATCGCCTTCACGCTCTCGCAGGCGGGGCTGGTGCGCTTCTGGATGAGGAGGCGCACGCGCGGCTGGCACGTGAGCGCGGCCATCAACGGTGCCGGCGCCGTGGTCACGGGGATCGTCGCCCTCGTCGTTTCCTACACGAAGTTCGCGCTCGGCGCGTGGCTCGTGCTGGCAGTGATCCCGCTGATCGTCTACTTCCTGTACCGCATCCACCGGCACTACCGGGCCATCGAGGACGATCTGCTCATTCCCGCGGCGACGTCGGTCCATCTGGCGACGCGCCGGCCGCGCGTCATCGTGCCCGTGAGCCGCCTCGACCGCGCCGCGCTGGAGGCGCTGTCGGTCGCACGGGGCCTCGGCGGTGAGCTGTCCGCCGTCCACGTCTCCTTCGACGAAGAGGGCGCCGGGCAATTTCGGGACCGGTGGAAGCGGGTCGTCGGAGATGCGGTCCCGCTCGACATCATCGTATCGCCGTACCGCGCGCTGCTGCAGCCGCTCCTCGCGTACATCGACCTCATGGATGGAGATCGCGACCGCACCCGGCCGCTCGTGGTCGTTCTCGCCGAATTCGTGCCACGACACTGGTGGGACGCTTTCCTGCACAACCAGACGGCCTTTCGGCTGAAGCTGCGCCTCTTCTTTCGAAGAAACACCGTCGTCATGGACGTCCCGTACCACCTGGACGATCCCCCGGACTTCAAGACCGTCGATCGCGACGAGGAGCAGCGAGCGCACAGGTAGCCAGCTCGCGCACTAAACTGCCGTGCACTGCATGAAGGTCGGCCGCATCCTCATAGCGCTCGCCGGTTCCGCGGTCGACCCCGATGTCATCTCGCTCACGGCCGCGATCGCCAAGCCGGCAAAGGCCAAGACCTCGGCCGTGCACATCATCGAGGTGCGCTGGAACCTGCCGCTCGACGCGGTACTCGACGCCGACATCGCCCGAGGAGAGGACATCCTGCACCACGGCGAAGCCATCGCGCGAAAGTTGGGTATCGAGCTCGAGACCGAGCTGCTGCAGGCGCGGGAGGCCGCGGCGGCGATCGTCGACACCGCCGTCGAGCGAAAGAGCGACCTCGTCGTGCTCGGGATGCCGTATCGCAAGCGCATGGGACGCGTCTACGTGGCACGCACGGTCCAGAACGTCTACTTGAGAGCGCCGTGCGCGGTGCTCGCGTATCGTCAGGAACAGCCCTGATGGATCGCGCACTCGCACTCCGGACACGACCCGCTCGATGAACGTCATCATCGTCGGCTGCGGGCGCGTCGGCGGATTCCTCGCGGGACTTCTCGACGCCAGTGGACACCAGGTGATGATCATCGACCTGGATCGCGCCGCGTTCGTCCACCTGCCGGCCGAATTCAAAGGGACGACCCTGCTCGGCGACGGCAGCGACCTCGACATCCTCCGCCAGGCGGACGTGGAGAAGGCGGATGCGTTCCTCGCGCTCACGCAAGGTGACAACCGGAACATCATGGCCGGCCAGATCGCGAAGGAGATCTTCCGCGTCAAGCAGGTCATCACCAAGATCAATGACCCGATCCGCGCACAAACGTACCGGGCCCACGGCCTGTCGACGTTCTCCCGCACAACGATCCTCGGCACGCTGCTCGAGGCGATCCTCAGCGGCAACACCGCCGTGGGTGAGGAGCTGATGCGGAAGGTGCTGGAGCACGAGGCAGCCATGGCGGGCGATCTCGCGCCGGCGCGCGGCTGATGTACTTCGTCATCGCTGGCGGAGGCGAGGTCGGCTTCCATCTCGCGCGGGCGCTCCTCGAATCCGGACACGAGATCATGCTCATCGAGAGCGATCGCCGGCGCGCCCAGTGGATCGAGGAGGAGCTCGGATCAGTCGTCACCAACGCCTCGGCCGACGAAGGCCGGTATCAGATCGAGGCCGGCTGCCAGCGGGCCGACGGCGTGATCGCCGTGACCGGTGACGACGCCAAGAACCTCGTCATCTGCCAGCTCGCGAAGTACCACTGCCGGGTGCCGCGGGTGATCGCGAGAGTGAACAACCCGAAGAACGAGATCGTGTTCAAGGCGCTCGGGATCGACGAGACCGTGTCCTCGACGAGGGTCCTCATGAACGTGATCGAGCAGGAGCTGCCCACCGGGGGGTTCCTGCCCCTCATGCCCCTGACCGGCTCCCACCTCGAGGTCATCGAGGCCGAGATCGCGGCGGGCACGCCCGCAGCTGACCGCAGCGTCGACGCGCTCGGGCTGCCGCAAGGCGCGGAGGTCGGTGGGATCGTGCGCGCCGGCGCGATCCTGCACGCCGACGGCCACACGGTCCTCGCCGTTGGCGACAGGGTCATCGTGCTCGCCCCCACTGCGGCCGAGACGGAAGTCCGCAGAGCGCTCTTCGGCTGAGCCGGGCGCGGCCGTCCGTGCACAACTCTTGACAATGGCGTTGATAGGTTCTATACAACACCCGTGACACGCGCCGACCGACCCGTATACGCGATCTCGATCGCGGCGAGCCTCGCGGGCTGCCACCCGCGAACGCTCCGGATCTACGAGGAAGTGGGGCTCGTCGAGCCGGTGCGCACCCACACGAACATCCGCCTCTACTCGGAGGAGGACGTCCAGAGGGTGCGCTGCATCCGCTACCTCACACAGATCCGTGGCGTGAACCTCGCCGGCGTCAAGCTGCTGCTGCAGCTACGCGACATCTCCGAGCTCCTGGAGGAGGTCGCGAGCCAGCTCGAGGAGCAGGAGTCGCGGCGGGACCCGGAAGAGGCCGGTCGGTACGGCGGCGCGGCCGCACACCCCGGCCGCGCCCGCGTCACCAGCAGAAGTTAGAAAAAAGGTAGTGGCCCCAGATGAGTGATCCCGAGACCATCCGCGAATCGAGCGACCCGGCACTGGGAGCGAAGGATCTGCCGCTCGTGCCCCTCCGGGAAGCCGTCGTCTTCCCGAAGCTGGTCGTCCCGCTCGGCGTGGGACGCGAAAAGTCGGTGGCGGCGATCAACGCCGCGATGGGTGCGGAGAAGCACTACGTGGTGCTCGTCGCCCAGCGCGACGCCGAGCTCGACGACCCGGCGCCGGAGCAGATCTACGGCGTCGGCACGGTCGCGGAGATCGTCCGGCTGCTGCGGATCCCCGACGGCAGCGCGCAGATCATCGTGCAGGGGCTGCACCGCGTGCGCATCCGCGAATACCTGCCCGAGGAGCGGTACTTCCGCGTGGCGTTCGACCCGATCGTCGAGGACGACGGAGCGGCCGTCGAGCGTGAGGCGCTCCTTCGCAACCTGAAGAACCTGTTCCAGAGCTACGTCGACAACGGCGGCTCCATCCTGCCCGAGCTCGCGATGACCGCGAAGAACACCGACGATCCGGCGCATTTCGCGGATCTCGTCGGGTCGAGCCCCGATCTCACGCTTGAGCAGCGACAGCAGCTCCTGGAGACGCCGAGCGTCATCGAGCGCCTCAAGTTCCTGTCCGTCTTCCTCGTGAAGCAGAACGAGATCCTCGAGCTCAAGGCGAAGATCCAGAGCGAGGTCCAGCAGACGCTCGACAAGACCCAGCGCGAGTACATCCTCCGCGAGCAGATGAAGGCGATCCAGAAGGAGCTCGGCGAGGAGGACGGCGGCTCCGAGATCGGCGAGCTGCGCGAGAAGATCGAGGCCGCCGGCATGCCGGCGGAGGTCAAGGAGAAGGCCCTCAAGGAGGTCGGCCGGTTGGAGAAGATCCCACAGGCGTCCCCAGAGCAGGGCGTGATCCGCACCTACGTCGACTGGCTCATCTCCCTGCCCTGGCAGAAGGCCGGGGCGGAGGATTGGGACATCGCCGAGGCGGCGCGCATCCTCGACGAGGATCACTACGGGCTGCCCAAGGTGAAGGACCGGATCATCGAGTACATGGCCGTGCGCAAGCTCGCGAAGGAGCTCCGCGCCCCGATCCTGTGCTTCGTCGGCCCGCCGGGCGTCGGCAAGACGAGCCTCGGCCGGTCCATCGCGCGCGCGATGGGGCGGAAGTTCGTCCGCATGTCGCTCGGCGGCATCCGCGACGAGGCCGAGATCCGCGGCCACAGGCGCACGTACGTGGGCGCGCTCCCGGGCCGGATCATCCAGAACATGAAGACGGCTGGCGAGATCAACCCGGTCTTCATGCTCGACGAGGTCGACAAGGTCGGCGCGGACTTCCGTGGCGATCCGAGCTCCGCGCTCCTCGAGGTCCTGGACCCCGAGCAGAACAGCACCTTCTCGGACCACTACCTCGAGGTCCCGTACGACCTCTCGAAGGCCGTCTTCATCACGACCGCGAACATCGAGGACCCGATCATCCCGCCGCTCCGCGACCGCATGGAGATCATCCGTCTCCCCGGCTACACCGAGGACGAGAAGATGCACATCGCGCGGGGCTTCCTGGTCCCGCGTCAGCTGAAGCAGCATGGCCTGGGAGCGGTGGATGGCATCGCGGCACGGCTCGCGTTGTCGGACGAGACGCTGCGTGAACTGCTCCGCCGCTACACGCGGGAGGCCGGCGTCCGGAACCTCGAGCGGGAGATCGGAACGATCTGCCGCAAGATCGCGCGGCGCATCGCGGAGGGGACGACAGACCACGTCGACATCACTCCCGAGGACCTCGCGACGTACCTCGGTCCCGAGCGCTTCGACTACGGCCTCGCGGAAGAGGAGGACCAGGTGGGCGCCGTCACCGGCGTATCGGTGTCGGAGCACGGCGGTGACGTCCTCACGGTCGAGGCCACTGTCATCGACGCGAGGGAGCAGGACTTCATCCTGACCGGCCAGATCGGCAAGGTCATGGAGGAGTCGGCGCGCGCCGCACTGTCCTACGTCCGCGCGCACTACGCCGAGCTCGGCGTCCCAAAGGGGTTCTTCGAGGACCACGCCATGCACATCCACGTGCCCGCCGGCGCCATCCCCAAGGACGGCCCCTCGGCCGGCGTGACCATGGCGACGGCCATCGTGTCGGCGCTCACGGGGCGCCGCGTCCACCGCGACGTCGCGATGACCGGGGAGATCACGCTCCGCGGCCGCGTCCTGCCGATCGGCGGGGTGAAGGAGAAGCTGCTCGCGGCGCACCGCGCCGGGATCAAGACCTTCATCCTCCCCGAGAAGAACCGGAAGGACCTGGTCGACGTGCCGAAGGAAGTGCTCGAGACGGTCGACGTGCGGACGGTCTCGGTCATCGATGAGGTCCTGAGGCTGGCGCTGCTGCCGGGACCGGCCATCACTCCGGCGCAGATCGAGGCGGCTCGACCCGCGCCCACGCCTCCGCCAGCGCACTAAGAGCGGAGGCGGGCCATGCCTGTCCAGTACAAGGATTACTACAAGACGCTGGGCGTCAGCAAGGACGCGGCGGCCGCCGACATTAAGAAGGCATACCGCAAGCTGGCGCGCCAGCACCACCCGGACGTCAACAAGACCGCGGGGGCGGAGAAGCGCTTCAAGGAGATCAACGAGGCCAACGAGGTGCTCTCGGATCCCGAGAAGCGCACGCGCTACGACTCGCTCGGGCCGGGCTGGGAGCAGTACGCCCAGCAGGGCGGAGGAGCCGGGGCACGGGACGGCTTCCAGTGGGTCTACACGACCCCCGGCGGGGGACGCGGCACCTTCGGCGAGGACGCGGGCGGCTTCTCCGACTTCTTCCGCACGATCTTCGGCGACGCCAGCGGACCGCAGACCGGCGACGAGACGTTCGGCCGGCGGCGCGCGCGGGCCCGGGCCGGAGCCGACCTCGAGCACGACCTCGAGATAAGCCTCGCGGAGGCATACCGCGGCACCGATCGAACGGTGCAGGTCCGCCGTCCCGACGGCACCGTCCGCTCGCTCGACGTGAAGATCCCGCCCGGCGTCCGCGACGCGCAGCGGGTCCGCCTCGCCGGACAGGGCGGCTCGGGGGCCGGCGGAGGCCCAGCCGGCGACCTCTTCCTTCGCGTCCACGTCCGTCCGCACCCCTTCTTCGAGCGCGATCGTGACGACCTCCGTGCCGAGCTGCCGGTCGCGCTCCACGAGGCGCTCCTCGGCGCCGAGGTGACGCTGCCGACGCTCAAGGGAAGGGTCACGCTGCGCATACCGCCCGAGACGCAGAACGGGCGGACGATCCGCCTCGCCGGGCAGGGCATGCCACGTGCGGGCGGGGGGTACGGCGATCTCTACGTCACCGTGAAGGTCGTCATGCCGCAGAAGCTCACGGACAGGGAACGGGAGCTCGCGCACGAGCTGGCTTCGCGCCGGGGCGGCGAGAACGTCCGCTCGCATCTCCTGTGAGCCGCCGAAAGTAGGGGACGGGTGATCGATCCACAGAAGCTGACCGAGAAGACGCAGGAAGCGCTCGTCGCCGCGCAGCGCGGCGCGAGCGAGGCCGGGCGCTCGCAGGTCGACGTCGAGGACCTCGCCCGAGCGCTGGTCTCGCAGGAGGGCGGCGTGGTTGGGAGCGTGCTCTCGGCAGCGGGTGTCACGCCGGCGCAGCTCGCAGCCGCGCTCGAGGCCGAGCTGTCGCGGCAGCCGCGCGTCTCGGGGAACGTCCAGGTCAGCGCCACTCCGCGCCTCGGTCGCGTCCTCCAGCAGGCGCAGCGCGAGGCCGAGAGTCTCGGAGACGACTACGTCTCGACGGAGCACCTCGTTCTGGCGATGACCGCGGACGGCGGGTTCACCGGCCAGGCGCTGCAGCGGCTCGGCGTCACCCGCGAGCGGATGCTGGAGGCGCTGCGGTCGATCCGCGGGAACCAGCGCGTCACGAGCCAGAACCCCGAGACGACGTACCAGGTGCTCGAGAAGTACGGACGCGACCTCACTGACCTCGCCCGCAAGAACAGGATCGACCCCGTCATCGGGCGCGACGAGGAGATCCGGCGGGTCATCCAGGTCCTGTCCCGGCGCACCAAGAACAACCCCGTGCTCATCGGCGAGTCGGGGGTCGGAAAGACGGCGATCGTCGAGGGTCTCGCCCAGCGCATCGTGCGCGGCGACGTCCCCGAGGGACTCAAGGACAAGCGCGTGTTCGCGCTCGACATCGGCGCGCTGCTCGCGGGCGCGAAGTACCGCGGCGAGTTCGAGGAGCGCCTGAAGGCTGTGCTGAAGGAGGTCGCCAACTCCGAGGGCCGAATCATTCTGTTCATCGACGAGCTGCACACGGTCGTCGGCGCCGGCGCCGCGGAGGGCGCGGTGGACGCCGCGAACCTTCTGAAGCCGATGCTCGCGCGCGGCGAGCTGCACGCCATCGGCGCGACGACGCTCGACGAATACCGAAAGCACATCGAGAAGGACGCCGCGCTCGAGCGGCGCTTCCAGCCGGTCCTGGTCGGCGAGCCGTCGGTGGAGGACACGATCTCCATCCTTCGGGGTCTGCGCGAGCGCTACGAGGTGCACCACGGCGTGCGCATCCTCGACTCGGCGCTCGTCGCCGCGGCCGTGCTGTCGGACCGCTACATCACCGGCCGCTTCCTCCCGGACAAGGCCATCGACCTCGTCGACGAGGCGGCGTCGAAGCTCCGGATGGAGATCGACTCGATGCCGGTGGAGCTCGACGAGGTCGAGCGCCGCATCCGGCAGCTGGAGGTGGAGCGCGAGGCGCTCCGCAAGGAAAGCGACCCAGCGAGCAAGGAGCGGCTCGAGCGGATCGAGCGCGACCTCGCGGAGCTCAAAGAGAGTTCGCGCGGCATGCGCGCGCATTGGCAGCAGGAGAAGGCCGCGATCGGCGAGATGCGCGACAAGAAGGGGCGCCTCGAAGCGGTCCGCGCCGAGATCGAGCGCGCCGAGCGAGAAGCCGATTTCGGCAGGGCCGCGGAGCTGAAGTACGCGACGCTGGTGCAGCTCGAGCGCGAGCTCGCCGACGCGGAGGCGCGGCTCGCCGAGCTGCAGCGCTCACGCAGGATGCTCACCGAGGACGTCACACCGGAGGACATCGCCGAGGTCGTGGCGAAGTGGACCGGCATCCCGGTCACCAAGCTGCTCGAGGGGGAGGTGCACAAGCTCCTCCAGATGGAGGACCGCCTGCACGAGCGCGTCGTTGGCCAGGACGAAGCGGTGACCGCCGTCGCGAACGCCGTGCGTCGCGCGCGCGCCGGCATGCAGGACCCGAACCGGCCGCTCGGCTCCTTCCTCTTCCTCGGCCCGACGGGCGTCGGTAAGACCCTGCTGGCGAAGGCGCTCGCCGAGTTCCTGTTCGACGACGAGAAGGCGATGGTCCGCCTCGACATGAGCGAGTACATGGAGAAGCACACCGTCGCGCGGCTCATCGGCGCGCCGCCCGGCTACGTCGGGTTCGAGGAGGGCGGCCAGCTGACCGAGGCGGTGCGGCGCCGCCCGTACACCGTGCTGCTGCTCGACGAGATCGAGAAGGCGCACCCCGACGTGTTCAACGTGCTGCTGCAGATCCTCGACGAGGGCCGGCTCACGGACGGTCACGGTCGGACGGCGGACTTCAAGAACGTCGTGATCATCATGACCAGCAACGTGGGATCCACCTTCATCACCGAACTCTCGGGCGACCGCGAGCTGATGCGCAAGCGCGTCATGGATGCCCTGCGCGGCTCGTTCCGTCCCGAGTTCCTAAACCGCGTCGACGAGATCGTGATCTTCAACAACCTCGTCTCCAAGCAGCTCATGGAGATCGTCGAGAAGGAGACGCAACAGCTCGCGAAGCGGCTCGAGGACCGCAAGCTCCGGCTCGAGCTCACGCAGAATGCCAAGGCGCTGCTCGCGGCCGAGGGATTCGACCCCGTCTACGGCGCCCGCCCCATCAAGCGGACCATCCAGCGGCTCGTGCTCGATCCGCTCGCGCAGAAGGTGCTCGCTATGGAGTACACCGAGGGCGACACCGTCTTCGTCGACGCCGAGGGCGGCAAGATCGTGTTCTGGAATGAGGACTACGTGCAGCAGCGGGGCGAGGAGCGGAGACCCGCCGGGGTGGGCGCGGGCCGCCTGAGCTAGATGCGGCGCGCCGCGCTGGCG
>JALYKU010000088.1 GCA_030774595.1 Chloroflexota bacterium
ATCGAAGCGCAGCAGACCGTCCACGGAAAGTCGGGCCAAGCGCCCGGCCAGCCTGGCGATCCTGGCGGCATCCGTCCACCAGGCGTTCCGGGCGGCCCTCCACCCGGCCGCGGCGGCCCGCCGATCAAGGTGCCCGGGCGGCCCTAGCTTCTCCGAAGCCTCCCAGGCGGCGAGGAATGCGCGCCGTACCTCGCGGGAGACTCGCGCGGGACGAGGACCTCACGACTGAGCGACCTTCTCCCGCAGCATGTCCAGGATCATGTTCTGGCCCTCCAGGATCTCGATCTCTTGCTTCGCCATCTGGTGAAGCGCGGTGAGCGTTTCATGGTCGGCTTCGGCGCGCGCGTCCTGCGCGGTCGAGATCACGTTCTGGCCGACGAGGATGATGGGCAAAAGGACGAGCTGCAGAAAGTTCGAAGAGAGCCAATTCACGAGCACGGTCGGTGATCCCTGCTGGATCGCGGCGGGCAGCGCCACCAGGGCGATGACCGTGAAGGCGTAGGCACAGTACATCGTGCCGACGATCTTGGTGATCGTCACCGCCATCGCGGCGTTGAACCGACCGATCGCGCCGGCGCCATGGACTTCCGTCCGGATCTGCGCGCCCCGCACGAGCCTCGGTATGTGCTGTTCCGGGGTCGTCTTGGCCGTGATCATCGCCGCTTCATGCCTTCGCGCCTCGCTATGGGTGTTTGCGGTCATCGCGTCTCTCCTCCATTTGCATTTGTTGGTGGCCGGCTCCGGCGGGTTATCGCGGGCGCGTTGCCCGGCATCGTGGCCACTCCCCGCGCAGGTTACGGGCCGGCCGCTCGCCTGGAACGAGAACGACGACCGCGGCCATCGTCGCCTGGCCCCGCCGGGCGGAGCGACCTCAATTCGGGGGTCGTGTCGCTGAACGGCCTGGCAGCGGCAGGGCGAAGTCCGCAGGGTCAACGTCGGATAGCTGCAGCTCCGGAAAGCGCTCGACAACTTCCCGATTGCTCAGCTCGCTCACGGTGCCCTCCCGCTCCAGAGGTGCCTCACGGCGACGATGAGAGACGGCGCTCGATCCTGGCGTCTCGGTGCGATTCAGCGTGACATTCTCACCGCTACGACCTCGAGCATGCCGACCGCCTCACGGAAGTCGTCTGCATTGACCGTGTACAGCGGCAGACCGGCCGCGAGTGCGGTGGCTGCGATCAGGAGGTCGAACGCGCGCCTGCCGCGCGCCTTGCGGCCTGCAGCAGCTTCGGCGGCGTACATGCGTCCGTATGCCCGAGCGACAGCCGCATCCATCGGCAGGGGCTCGAAGGTGGCCTCGGCACGCTGCAGTCGGTCTTGCCGGCGAGCCCGCTCAGCTTGGTCGGCGGTGGCGTGCGGGCCCGCGGCGAGCTCGGCCAGCGTCACCGCTGAGATCGCGACCTCCGCGGGCAGTTCCGCGGGGTCGACGCGCTCCAGGTCGATCACGACCGACGTGTCGAGGATTCCGCGTGCGTGACGCCGTTCAGCCACGAGGACCAGGGTCTTGGTCGACAACAGCATCGACGTCGGCCCTGAATCGCTCGAGGTCGACGGCGGGTGCGCCGGCGAACGCCGCGGCGGCGGCGCCCAGCGCGACGAACTGTCGCCGCCGAAGCGGCACCAGCTCCCCCACCGGCGCGCCGTTCCGCGTCACGACGAAGGCCTCCCCACGGTCCAGGCCGCGCATGATCTCGCCGCTCTGGTTACGCAGCTCCCGCTGGGTGATCCTCCTGGCCACGTGACCACTGTAGCGCAGGTGCTACGGACTGCGGCTCCGTACTCGCCTCGGATGTCGGCCGGACTGGTCCGGAACCTCCGGCGCTTGTGGACAGTTGCCACTGTCTACTGTAGACTGTGGGCATGGGTGAATACACGCTCCGCGAGCTGGCCGAAGCGGGCGGAGAGAAGGAGCGGACCATCCGCTACTACCAGCAGCTCGGACTGCTGCGCCAGCCGGGCCAGATCGGGCCCGGCGCGCACTACGACGAGGACGATCGGCTGCGGCTGCGGCTCATCCGACAGCTGCAGTCCGAGGGCCGGAGCCTCGCCGAGGTCGCCCGGCACTTCGCGACCCTCGACGAGGAGGCGATCCGCGACGAAGCGCTGCGTCACGGTTCGGCCCTCGACTACGTGCGCTCGGTGCTCGGTGAGGCGCCGGCGCGCGTCGCCCCCAGCACGGCGCCGCCATCGCTGCTCAGCGCCGGCCCGAACGCTCCCGCACCCGCGGCGGTGCCGCCCTCCGACGCGTCGCGCTGGGAACGGATCGAGATCGTTGCCGGCATCGAGCTACACGTCCAGCAACCCATTTCGGCGAAACGGCGTCGCGCCATCTCCGCGTACATCGACCGCGCGCGAAATGAACTCGAGAGGAACAACTCATGACACTGGATCTACGCACCGACCGCACCCTCATCCGCGCCAATGGCGGCAGCGACCGCTACCTCGTCGCGCACTTCAACGCTCCCGGATCCGACCGGCCGCACGCGCGACCGCCCGTGAACGTCGCGCTCGTCATCGACCGCTCCGGGTCGATGGAGGGACAGAAGATCGACCTCGCCAAGAAGGCCGTGCAAATGGCCGTGGCCCTCCTCCGCCCGACCGACCGCTTCGCGATCGTCGCGTACGACGACCGCATCGAGGTCGTCGTCGGGTCCACGGCCGCGACGGCCGAAGCGAAACGCCAGGCCGGGCGCGCGCTCGAGAAGATCGACGCGCGCGGCTCGACCAACCTCGGCGAAGGTTGGCTCCGCGGGTGCGAGCAGGTGGCGGCGCAGCAGGACGAGCGCTACATCAGCCGCGTCCTGCTGCTCACTGACGGCCTCGCGAACCAAGGCATCGTCGAGCCGGAGGAGCTCCGCCACCACGCCCGGGCGCTCCGCAGCCGCGGCGTCAGGACGACGACCATCGGGCTCGGCGAGGACTTCAACGAGGAGCTGCTCCGCTCCATGTCGCTCGCGGGCGGCGGCAACTTCTACTTCGTCGAGTCCGCGGGCCAGATCGCGGACACGATGATGAGCGAGCTCCAGGAGGCGCTGGACATCGTGGCCCGTTCGGTCGCGTTGGTCCTGCGGGCGCCCGAAGGTGTGCTCATCGAGCACCTGACCGAGGCGCTCGTCGAACGCGAGGGTGCGTCCACGCGCATCGTGGTCGGGGACGCGGTCTCCGACCAGGAGTTCGAGATCGTCGTGCGCGTCAACTTCCCCTCTGGAGAGGTCGAGCGGTACGCGCAGGTCCAGGTCGCGCTCGATGATCGGGACGGCGCGATGAGGGCGATGAGCGAGATGACCTGGCAGTACGCCGACCATCACCGCAGCGACGTCCAGCAGCGCGACCGCACCGTGGATCGCATCGTCGCGCGGCTGTATGCCGCACGGGCAAAGCGGGAAGCCGTCGGGCTGAACCGCCATGGCGATTTCGCCGCCGCCAGCTCGGCGCTCCGCGGAGTCGGGGATCGCATCAGGGGCTACGCCGGGGACGACGCGGAATTGCAGGCGATCATGTCAGCCCTCGAGGCCGAGTCCGGGCTGTTCGCCGCCCGGATGGATGAGTTCTCCCGGAAGCAGGCGTATTTCGCCAGCTCGAACGTGTCCCGCATGCGGACGGCGGACGGCAAGGCGAGGAAGGGCCACCGCTGAACGAACCCCGTTCCTAAAATCGCGCGGTGACCAATCCTGGCGTGGTGCTCCCCTCGGGGACGGTCACCATGCTCTTCACGGACATCGAGGGCTCGACCCAGTTGGTCCGCGCGCTCGGCACGGATCGCTGGGAAGCCGTCCTCGAGTTCCACAGCCAGATCTTTCGCGAAGTCCTCGCGAGTCACGGTGGGACCCTGGTCCGGACCGAAGGCGACGCGGTCTTCGCCGTCTTCACGAGCCCGAGCGCGGCGATCGAGGCAGCCGCGGCGGCCCAGCGTCGGCTGGCCGCCGCGGCCGCATGGCCAGACGGAACCGCCCTGCGCGTCCGCATGGGGCTCCACACGGGCGAAGCGCGTCCCGCCACCAGCGCCGCCGGCGTCGATTACGTGGGCTTGGAAGTGCACCGGGCGGCGCGCATCGGCGCCGCGGCGTATGGCGGGCAGGTCCTGGTCTCCGATACGACCGAGTCGCTGGTCCGCGACGCGCTCGGCCCCGGATTCGCGTTCCGCGACCTCGGCCTGCACCGGTTCAAGGATCTCGTGCGGCCGCAGCGGATCCACCAGCTCCTGATAGACGGTCTGCCGGTCGACTTTCCGCCGCTGCGCACCCTCGACGCGATCCCGAACAACCTCCCCACGCAGGCAACGAGCTTCGTCGGACGGGAGCGCGAGCTCGAGGCGGCGCTCGCCCTGCTGAACAAGAACCGGCTGCTCACGCTCACCGGTCCGGGGGGCAGCGGCAAGACGCGGCTGGCGCTCCACGTCGCCGCGGACGTCGTCGACCGCTACCCCGATGGAGCGTGGCTCGTCGAACTCGCGCCGCTCACGGATCCCGCGACGGTCGGCACGACGGTCGCCGCGGCTCTGCGTATCTCCGAGCAGCCCGGAGTCGCGCCCGTCGTCACGATCAGCGAGTCGCTGCGCGACCAGGAGCTGCTACTGATCCTGGACAACTGCGAGCACCTCGTCGCCGCCGCAGCGGAGCTGGCCGATGCGCTCGTGCGCTGCTGCGCGCGCCTCCGGATCCTCGCCACCAGCCGTGAAGCATTGAGCGTCCCCGGCGAAGCGCTCATGCCGGTCCCGCCGCTGCGCGTCCCGGAGGCCGACCCGCTCCCGCCGCTGGAGGAGCTGCGCCAGTACGAGGCGGTGCGCCTGTTCGTCGAGCGCAGCGCCGCACACCAGCCGTCGTTCGCGCTGACACCGGAGAACGCGCCGGAGGTCGTACGGATCTGCCGGCGGCTCGACGGCATCCCGCTCGCGCTCGAGCTCGCGGCGGCGCGCGTGCGCGCGCTCTCGGTCGCGCAAGTCGCACAGCGGCTCGACGACCGCTTCCGCCTGCTCACCGGAGGCGGGCGGACCGTGGCCGCGCGCCAGCAGACCCTCCGCGCGCTGATCGACTGGAGCCACGACCTCCTCGGGGGGCCGGAGCGGATCGTCTTCCGCCGGCTCGCCGTCTTCGTCGGCGGCTGGACCCTCGACGCCGCCGAAGCGGTCTGCGCCGGCGACGGCCTCGAGCGCGCGGAGATCCTCGATATCCTCGCGCACCTCGTCGACAAGTCGCTGGTGATGATGCGCGAGCGCGCCGGCGTGGCGCGCTACACGATGCTCGAGACGATCCGCGAGTACGCGCGCGAGAAGCTCGTCGGATCGGGTGAGGAAGCGGCACTGCGCGAGCGGCACTTCGATCACTTTCTCGATTTCGTGGAGGCGACCTCGAAGACGGGGCCGTGGAGTCGCGAGTCGCAGGAAGCGGCCGCCGCGTACGAGGATCTCCGCGCCGCTTTCCAATGGCTCCAGCCGCAGCCGAATGAAAGCGAGCGAGAACTGCTCTTCGCCGGGTCGATGTTCGGCGCCGCGGTGCAGCGCGGTCGCGTCGCCGAACTGCGGCGGATCATCACCCGAGCCCTGTCGCGGAGCGACCCGAGGGCGCGCACCCCCGGTCGCGCCCGGGCGCTGCTCACCGCCGCGCTCCTCGCCGGGATGCACGGTGATTCGACCACCGCCCAGTCGCACAGCGAGGAGGCGATCGGTCTTCTCCGAACGCTCGGTCAGAAGCGCGACCTCGCGTACGCACTGATGGGGATGGCTGGGAACCTCGCGTCGGACCCAGCCGCCTCGGCCCAAGCGGCGGAGGAAGCCGAGGCGATCCTCGAGGAGACCGGCGATTCCTGGGGCCTGGCGCTCATGCGGTACATCCTTGCTGACACCGCGCAGGACCGCGGCGACTACGCCGCCGCGCGCAGCGGCCACACCGAGAGCCTCGCGCGGTTCCGAGAGATCGGCGACCTGCAATGGAGCAGCAATCCGCTCCTGAGCCTCGGCCGGATCGCGTGCATCGAGGGTGACTATGCCCGCGCGCGCACCTTGGTCGAGGAGGCGCTCGCGATCCGCCGCCAGCGGGAGTCCGACAACCGCTGGTTCGTCGCGATCGCCCTGAACAGCCTCGGTGAAGTTGGTCGGTGCGAGGGCGACTTCGCCGGCGCCACTCCGTCATTCAGCGAGGCGCTCCGCTACGGCCGCGAGTTGAGCGACGACGCGATCGTGAGCTGGTCGCTGCACAACCTTGGTCACGTCGCGATGCAGTCCGGCGAGTTGCGCGCTGCGGCCGGGTACTTCCGGGAGAGCCTCGCCCTCCGGCGCCGTGGCGGTTCGGGCCTGGACGTCGCCGCCGGGCTCGCCGGACTGGCGGGCGTGGCGCTGCGCGAAGGGGCCCTCTCCGAGGCGGCCTGGCTCTTCGGCGCGGCCAACGGGACGCTCGAGGCAGCGCACGGCGTGCTCGGGCCGGCGGACGAGCAGGTGCGGCAAGCGGACCTCGCGACGCTCCGCGGACACCTCGGCGACGCCGCCGTTGCTGCTGCCCTGGCGGCCGGAGCTGCCGCGACCCCGGGGGATGTTGAGAAGATGACCCGTACCGTCGCCCGCGCCTCGCCCCCGTCGCCTTCGCCGGCGCGCTGACGCGATCCCCGGCCTCCCGGGGTAGTTCTCGAGGATCGCGCGCGCGTTCGCCGCTCCGCGGATCCGCTCGCCGGACTGGGGATACTCGGAGACCTAGTTCGCGTGCGCCAGCCGGTCCGTCGCGTCGAGATCCTGGTCGATGAATGCCCGTATGTAGCGCTCGACAACTTCCCGATTGCTCACTCGCTCACGGTGCCCTCCCGGTCCCAGATGGCGCGATCGGCTTCGGCTCAGGTCGCAGCTGCCAACCCCATCTCCGACTCGAGCGCGTGTGCCTGCGCCCTTCGTTCGGTCGCTTCGGCTCCCCGCCCTGCGGCCTCCAGCGCGTCCGCCCGCGCCCGAAGCGTGCGAAGCAGGGCGGGGCGCGCGCCCATCGAGCTGAACGGCTCATTCGCGGAGGCGTAGGTGATTTTCGCGTCGAGGATGGCCATCAGGTCGGCCTTCCGCGCGATCGCGTCGGACTGCGCCGCGGCGAAGTCGCGAGCCGCGCGTAGCCCATCGGCAGCATGCCCGCGATCATCGCCGCGCCCATCGGGTCGCCGTGCCGCTGGACCGCCGGAAGGAGACCTTCCAGCATGCCGAGCGCGCGCCTCAGATAGGCGATCCAGAAGTGCGCCTCGGCGAGCAGGCGCAGTTCGCCGATCTCCTCGGCCAGCGGCACCACGCCCTCCAGCGACGCGACCTCCCCTTCCCACGGGTTGAAGGTCCAGCCGGCCTTCACCGCGCCGACGACGGCCTCGACCCGCCGCTGGGGCGTCGCCTCGACCGCGTCGAGGTCCTGAGCGTAGGTAAGGGATCGCGCGGCCGCGCAACAGGGGTCCGGTGGGCAGGCAGCCAATCGAACCGACAGCCGAAGTCGGCTGATCTACCAGACTCCGGGCTTATGTAGTATCATTGCGGCTACATGAAGCCGGCACGGATCGGTATCCGCGAGTTGCGCGAAGGCCTTTCACGGGCCATCCGTCGCGTACGCAAAGGCCAGGTGCTCGAAGTGACCGACCACGGCCAGCCGGTGGCGCGGATCGTCCCGATCGCGCCCGTCATCGGCCATCTGGGTGAGCTGATCGCGGTAGGCAAGGTTCGGCCACCGCGGAGCTCCCGGCCGCTGCCACGGCCCCTCGATCTGCCGTCCCGCATGACCAGTGAGGAAGCGATCGATCTACTCCGTGGCGAGTAATGCGGCGCGGGTCGTGTACCTGGACGCGTCCGCCATCGTCAAGCTGGTCGTCCGAGAAAAGGAGACGGACGACCTGATCGGCTACCTTGGCGATGCCGAGCCTGTTTCGAGCGAGATCGCCGAGGTCGAGGTTCTTCGGGCGGTATACCTGAAGACCGGCGCAGAGGAGAGCATCGCGCGCGCCGAGGCCGTGCTGCGCCGATTCAGCCTGGTCGCTCTCGACGACGAACTTCGTCGCGACGCGGCCAGGGCCCGTCCCGCTGATCTTCGAAGCCTCGACGCGATCCACCTTGCATCCTGCCTCCGCCTCGCGAAACAACTGGACGCGGTCGTCGTCTACGACCGCAGGCTGGCTGACGCCCTGCGCGCGACCTCCATTCGCGTGGACGCTCCCTCCGGAAATGGCAACTGACGCCGCGGCAGCCGGGAGCCCTAGGTCCAGCGCCGTTCGTCGCGAACCAGGGGAGCGCCTTCGGGCAGCGTCTGCGCTCGCTCGATGTCGGCGCGGACCTTGATGACCTCATGCAGGGCCCGCGCCAGCGACTCGCGTGCTGCATCGTCGAGATCATCCGCGACGACCCGCAGCGTAAGCGTGTCGCGCGCGCCCTCACGGGTCACCACGGCCTGCCATCGGCGTACCTGGGGGAACCGCGCGACGACGTCGCCTACCTGCCGCGGGTGGACAAACATGCCGCGCACCTTCACGGCGTCCCCGACGCGCCCGACGATGCGGACGATGCGCTCGCCGCCGCGACCACAGCGGCACGACGCGTCGGTAGTCATCGCGAGGTCACCAGTCGCGAATCGAACGAGCGCGTAGGTCGGCTCGTTGACCGTCACGACGACCTCTCCTACCCCGCCGGTCGCGACCGGCGCCCGCGTTTCGGGATCGAGCAGCTCGAGGACGACGTCGGCAGGGACGTGCATGCCGTCCCGCTCGAGACACTCGTATCCGAGGCAGCCGCACTCGGCCGTCCCGTAGAACTGGCAGACCGTGGGACCGAACGACTCGAGCTCCGCGCGCAGCGAGGGCGGGAGCATCTCGCCGGCGACGCACGCGCGCTTGAAGCCGATCGCGCCAGCCGGGCCGAGTTCCGTCGCCTTCTCGTAGAGAAGACGTAGCCCGCTTGGCGTGCCGACGTACCCCGTCGCACCGAGCGCGCGCACCGTCTGCACCTGTAGCTCGGCGCTGCCGGGCCCGGCCGGAATCACCGTGCAGCCGACCTCCCGGAGTGCGCCGTCGAACATCCAGCCGAGCGGCGTGCCGTTGTACGAGGCGGCGGAGTGCACGACCATCCCTGGCGCGAACCCCACGGCGCGGAGCGGCGCCGCGAGGCGCCAGTGGTCGGGGCTTGGCCCTTGCGCGTCCAAGAGCGGCCCGGGTGAGAGGAAGACACGGGCGACGTCGGCGCCCTCGAGGAGCAGACCTCCGAACGGTGGCGCGCTCTTCTGCATGTCGATGACCTCGTCCTTGCGCGTGATGCGGATATCGCCAAGGGACGCATCGGCCCGGCCGATGCGCTCGCGCATCGCCGGCGCGCGCCCGTACGCCGCCCGGATCAGCTGTCCGAGCCAGGCCTCCTGGTAACGGCGGCGCTCTTCTCCGTGGAGGAAGTCGACGCCCGAAGTTACGACAGCCATCGCTTCCGACGCTTGTAGTGCTTCACGTCGCGGTACGACTTGCGTTCGCCGACCTCGGTCAGGCCGAGGTAGAACTCCTTGACGTCCTCGTTGGCGCGGAGTGCGTCCGCGCTGCCCTCCAGGACGACGCGTCCTGCTTCCATGACGTATCCGTGATCCGCGATCTCGAGGGCCACGCGCGCGTTCTGCTCGACCAGGAGGATCGTCGTCGCGCGCTCGGCATTGATCCTGCGGATGATGCCGAAGATCTCGTTTGCGAGCATGGGCGATAGCCCGAGCGACGGCTCGTCGAGGAGCATGAGGCGCGGCCGGGCCATGAGCGCGCGGCCGATGGCGAGCATCTGCTGCTCGCCCCCCGACAGGTATCCGCCGGCGCCGGTCCGGCGCTCGCGGAGCCGTGGAAAGTACGCGTAGACGGAGTCGAGGTCGGCGCGACGGTCCCCATCGCGGCGGGTGTGGGCACCGGCCATCAGGTTCTCCTCGACCGATAGGTGCTCGAACACCCGGCGACCCTCGAGCACGTGAAAGACACCGCGCCGGACGATGTCCGCGGCGTCGAGCCGATCGAGCCGCACGCCGTCGAGCTCGACGGACCCATCGGTCACCTCGCCGTCCTCGGTGCGGAGAAGACCGGAGATCGCCTTGAGCGTGGTGCTCTTACCCGCGCCGTTGGCCCCGAGCAACGCGACGATCTTCCCCTCGGGGACCTCGAGCGAGAGTCCCTTCAGGACCAGGATCACTCGGTCGTACATGACCTCGACGTTGCTCAGGGCCAACATTCAGGGCTCGCTACGTCAACGGCTCGACGCCGTCGTGAGCCCGGCGACCTGGACCCACTGCCCGTTCTTGACCTGGAAGACGCGGGTACCGAGAACGCCCTTGTGGCTCTTGTCGCTGAACGTGATCTTGTCGGTGATGCCTCCGGTTTCGAAGTCCTTCAGCGTCTCGAGCGCGGCCTTGATGTTCTCGCCGGTCACCTCGCCCTTCACGCGGCGGATGCCTTCGAGGAGGACCTTCGCCGTCACCCATCCCTGGACGTAGTTCACCGCAGTCTTGGCCGGATCCTTCCCGGTCTTGGTCAGGTAGTCGAGGATCTCCTTGTGGCCCGGGACGTCCACAGAGAATGGTGTTGCGACGATGGTCGCGAGCGCGCCCTCGGCGGCGCTGCCTGCGAGTTCGATCGTCTTCTCGCTGAAGCCCCAGCTGATCGTCGCGAGCCCCGTCTTGTCGAGCCCGGCGGCTTTCGCGCTCTTCACCTCGACCGCGGTGGGCGCAGCGGTGTGGTTCATGATGATGAAGTCAGGCGAACTGCCCTTGACCGCGAGCAGCTGCGGCGACATGTCGAGCGAGTTGAGCGCCACGACGATGTCGGGCGTGTTCGTGATGCTGTTCTGCTGCATGAACGCCTTCGCGTCGGCAACAGGGGACTTCCCGAACGCCGAATCGCTGAAGCTCATCGAGACTTTCGGCGGGGCCGAGCCCTTCCAGTTGTCCTTGATGTACTTGAGCAGCACGCGCGCCTGGTCGGAATAGGTGACGCCGATCATGAAGTTGTACGGCGTCTTCGTGACGTCAGAGACGAGGTCCTCGGAGTAGGACGCGGACAAGAATGGAAGCTTGTCCTTCGTGATCTTCGGCGTCAGCGCGATCGTGTCGCCGGTGCCCCACCCGAGGACCGCGACCACGTTCTCCTGCGTGGCGAGGCGGTTGTAGACCTCCTCTGCGCGCGGGATCTGGTAGCTGAAATCGTCGGAGACGAGCGTGATCTGACGCCCGTTGATACCACCGTTCTCGTTCGTGAACGCCATGTACGCCTTCATGCCCTCGGAATACGGGACGCCGACGTCTGACGTGGCACCAGTCAGATCGAAGATGCCGCCGATCTTGATCGGCTCCTTCGATGTGGTCGTGCCGCCGCCCGCGTCCCCGCCGCCGCAGGCCGCGATGGTGAGCGCGAGTGCTGTGAGGATCGAGATGCCAGAACGGTTCAACGTTAGACCTCCATCAGTATTTGAATGGCCAGAGTCGAAAGTAGTCCTTGAGGTCATGCCAGAGCTTCGCGAGCCCGCGAGGCTCGAGGATCAGGAAACCGACGATCGCCGCGCCGAAGATCGCTTCGCGCGTCGCCACGTTGAGCGCGCCGCCGAAGAGGCCCCGCGCGACGGTCGACAGGACGATCGGGAGCAGACGGATGAACGCGGCGCCGTAGATGGATCCGGAGACCGTCCCGAGCCCGCCGATGATCACCATCCCGAGGTACTCGATCGACACGAGGATGTCGAACTTCTCCGGGCTCACCACGAGGTCGTGGTGCGCCTGGAGCGCTCCGGCCAGGCCGACGACGAACGACGACACCGCGAAAGCGAGGACCTTGTAGCGCACTAGGTCGATACCGATGACCGACGCGGCGATGTCCTGGTCGCGGATCGCGATGAACGCGCGCCCGACGCGGGTGCGGAAGAGATTCGCCGTGGCGAGCACGGTGAGCCCGAGCGCGGCGATGGTGAGGAAGTAATACGCGCGCTCGGTGTCGAAGACGAGCGGACCGAGGCGCGGCGCGGGGATCCCGAAGATCCCCTGGCTGCCGCCGGTGATCGGAACGACGTGGACCATGAACCACTCGATCACGACCTGCGCGGCGAGCGTCGCGATGACCAGGTAGAGACCCTTGAGCCGGAGCGAGGGTATGCCGAAGATGCCGCCGACCGCCGCGGTCACGAGGCCTGCCGCCGGGAGCGCGAACCAGAACGGCACGCCGAGCCGCGTCGTGAGGTACGCGCTCGTGTACGCGCCGACGCCGAGGAATGCGCCCTGGGCGAGCGAGATCTGCCCGGTGAAGCCGACCAGGATGTTGAGGCCGATTGCGCCCACCGCGGCGATGCCGACCTGGTTCGCGACCGAGAGCTCGTAGTTGCGGGCGAGGATCCCGAACGCGAGCGCCGCGAGGATCACGAGCGCGATGCGGGCGCGGGCGAGCGGCGTCGCGCGGAGCGCCATGTCGTCCTCGTACGTCGTGTGGAAGACGCCGCACTCGCGCCGCCAGTTGCCGATCGCGCTCGTCATACGCGTTCGATCCGCGCCTTCCCGAAGAGGCCGTACGGCTTGACGAGGAGCACGAGCACTAGGAACACGAAGGGCGCGACATCGCGCACGCCTCCCCCGAGCGGGATGTCAAGGTAGCCCGCGGAGAGCGTCTCGAGGATACCGACGACGATCCCGCCCACCGCCGCGCCGGCGATCGAGTCGAGGCCGCCGAGGATCGCCACCGGCAGCGCTTTGAGGCCGAGCGTCGCGAGGAGCAGGCCAACGCCCTGGATGGTCGCCAGGAGCACGCCGCCGACCGACGCGACGAGGGCGGCGATGACCCACGACACGGCGAACACAGAGCGCACGTTGATGCCCATGGAGAGCGCGGCCTGCTGGTCGTCGGCGACCGCGCGCATTGCGATGCCGAGCTTGGTGTAGCGGAAGAGCGCGCCGAAGAGCGCCACCAGCGCCGCGGCGATGACAAACGACCAGATGAACACCTCGTTGAGCGCGATGGGGCCGAACCGCACCGTCTCTGTCGGCAACACCGGGGGATACGCGCGATACTCCGAGCCCCACACGAGCACCACGAGCGCGCGCAGCAGGATCGAGAGCCCGATCGTGACCATGATCACCGAGATGATCGGTTCGCCGATGAGGGGACGGAGCGCGAGACGCTCGATCGCGAGCCCGAGCACGATTGCGAAGGCGAAGGTCCCGAGCAGCGCAGCCGGGATCGGAAGGCCGACCTGGGAAATCAGCCCGTACGAGACGTACGCCCCCACGAGCAGGAGCTCACCGTGGGCGAGGTTGAGCACGTCGGTCGCCTTGTAGATCAGCACGAACCCGAGCGCGATGAGTGAGTACACCCCGCCGATGGCGACGCCGCCGACGACGAGCTGGAGGAGGAGCGTGAGCTCAGGCGACATGCTCACCCTCCATGGTCAGCACCCGTAGCGGCACGCGCATCGTCCCGGTCTTGCCCGTCCGATAGCGGACCTCGGTCTCGACAGAGATCACGTCAAGCTCGCCGTAGAGGGCCGCGATGAGCTCGCTATAACGCTCCTCCACGAAGTGCCGACGCACCTTGCGTGTCCGGGTGAGTTCCTCGTCGTCGGCGTCGAGCTCCTTGTGCAGGAGCACGAAACGCGAGATCCGCGCTGCTCTCGGAAGCTCACGGTTGACGCGGTGGACGTGCTGCGAGACGAGCTCATAGACCTGCGGCTTCTGCGCGAGATCGGTGTACGTCGTGTAGCCGATCTGGCGACCCTCTGCCCATTTGCCGGTGTTCGCCATGTCGATGTTGATGACCGCCGCGACGAACGGCCGGTCCTGGCCGATGACAACGGCCTCCTTTACGTACATCGAGAACTTCAGCTTGTTCTCGATGTACTGCGGCGAGAACTTCGAGCCGTCCGCAAGCTTCATGACGTCAGCGAGCCGGTCGATGACCACGAGATGGCCGTCCTCGTCGATAAGTCCGGAGTCGCCCGAGTACAGCCACCCGTCGCGCAGGCTCCTCGCCGTCGCTTGCGGGTTGTTGTAATACCCTTGGAAAACGCTGGGGCTCTTCGACTCGATCTCGCCGCTATCCGAGATCCGGACCTCCGTCTCGGGGAGTGGCTTGCCGACCGTCTCGAACTTCACGTCCCCATCGCGGTGGACGACGGAGATGCCGGAGACCTCGGTCTGCCCGTAGATCTGCTTGAGGTTCACGCCGATCGCGCGAAAGAAGCGGAACGTGTCCGGACCGAGCGCCGCCCCGCCGGTGTACGCACGCCGGATCCGCGACAGCCCGAGCGTGTCCTTGAGCGGCGCGAGGACGAGGACGTCGGCGGCCGCCTCGCGGATCCGGGAGAGCGCGCCTGGACGCGCGCGTGCCAAAGCGCGCGCCGCACGCTGGTAGCCGACCGCCAGCGCGAGGTCGTAGAGGCGTCGCTTGAGCCAGGGACTGTCCTCGATCTTGACCTGCACCGTCGAATGGAGGTTCTCCCAGATGCGGGGCGGCGCGAAGATCACGTGGGGACCGATCTCGCGGATGTTTTCCTGGGCGGTGTCGGGCTCCTCAGGGAAGTTGACCGTGAATCCGACGGCGAGGGCCGAGGACAGCGAGATCATCTGCTCGCCGATCCAGGCCATGGGGAGGAACGAGACGAACTCGTCGTGCTCGCTCATCGGGTCGACCGCCCGGAGGTTGCGCGCCATCCGCAGCAGGTTCTCATGCGTGAGCATCGCGCCTTTGGGCTCGCCGGTGGTGCCGGAGGTGTAGCAGAGGAGAGCGACATCGTCGGCGCGGCCGCGAGCCACCTCGGCCGCGAAGTCCTCCGCGGAACGTTTCGCTCCGAGCGCTTGCACTTCCGTGAAGGGCATGAGGAGGTCGTCTGAGTAGCCGCGCAGCCCGCGCGGGTCGTAGTAGATGATGCGCTCGACCGCGGGCACGCTCGCGCGCACCTCGAGCAGCTTGTCGACCTGCTCTTGATCCTCGACGACGACGATCCGCGCCTCGGAGTGGCGCAACACGAAAGCGAGCTCGGATGCGACACCGTCCTGGTACAGGCCCACGGCCGCGCCGCCGAGCGACTGCGCGGCCAACTCCGCGAAAAGCCACTCCGGTCGGTTGTCGCCGATGATGGCGAGCTTGTCGCCGCGCTTGAAGCCAAGGGTGAGCAGACCGAGCGCGAGGCGCCGGACGTTCTCGAGATATTCCGACCAGCTCGTCTCGCGCCAGATGCCGAGATCCTTCTCGCGCAGCGCCGCGCGCTGGCCGTACCGCGCGGCGTTGGCAGCCAGCAGCTTCGGGAGCGTCTCGCCGATCGGCTCGATCACGCCCGCTCCACCTCGGCCTCGCCGGCCACCTCGCGCTCCGCTGTTCGGATCGCCGTTGTCTCCTCTCCGAGGTAGGCCTTGATGACGTCGGCGTTCGCGCGGACCGCGTCGGGAGGTCCTTCGGCGATCTTCTTGCCGAAGTCGAGGACCGCGACGCGGCTCGAGATGTCCATGACGACGCCCATGTCGTGCTCGATGAGCACGACGGTCGCGCCGCGTTCCTCGTTCGCGTCGAGGACGAAGCGTGCCAGGTCCTCCTTCTCTTCGACGTTCATCCCGGCCATCGGCTCGTCGAGCAAGAGAAGGCGCGGCTCGGTCGCGAGCGCGCGCCCCAGTTCGACGCGCTTCTGCAGCCCGTAGGCGAGCGTGCCAACGACACGCCTGCGGATGTGCTCGATCTCGAGGAAGTCGATGACCTCCTCGACGACCGCTCGGTTCCGCACCTCTTCGCGTCGGGCGCGTCCGACATAGAGCGCGCCGTCAAGGACGTTCGAACGCATGTGGACGTGGCGGCCGAGCATGAGGTTGTCGAGTACGGTCATGCCGGCGAAGAGCTCGATGTTCTGGAACGACCGCGCGATGCCGAGCCGCGCGACGCGGTGGGGCGCGAAGCCGGTGATGTCCTTGCCGTCGTAAGTCACTCGGCCGCGCTGCGGTCGATAGAGCCCGCAGGCCGCGTTGAGGAGCGAGGTCTTGCCGGCGCCGTTCGGTCCGATGACCGCGAAGACCTCGCCGGGATCGACGGCGAGCGAGACGCCGGCGAGCGCCACGACGCCACCGAAACGCAGATGCATGTCCTCGACGGTCAGAAGGCCGCCCATCAGGAGCCCTTCGATGGCGCGGTGGACGGTCGGGCTTTACATCCAGACGGATATGTCTGAATGGATATGTCTGAACGGCAGCGTTGACTGTATGGACTGCGCCGATCCTGACCGCCAGCGCCAGAGGCACGCTTGAAGCGTCGAACATGCTCTTCGATCGCGACGAAGAGTACGCCCGGCTGGTCATGTTGCTCGACCGCGCTGCCGCGTTCGATGCCGTGGCGGCGACCGTCCCGGAGACCACAGGGGCGGAAACCGCGTTCATCGGGGTCCCCGACGGCGCGGACACGATCGTGCTGCGGCATGCGGTCCGCGCGAACACCGATGCCCTGATGGGTACGCCCGTGCCCGCCGGCTGGGGTCTCGGCGGCGCCGGGGTGCGTGGCCTGGGCGGACGGCCCGGGCTCGACCCTGAGGTCCGATCGCGTCTGCCCAGATCGAAGAGCAGGCAGCCGAGGTGTCGGCGACGCTGCGGCGCTCCTTCAGGCACTCAACGCATCGCCGATCGGAGGGCGTGGACGGTCGGGGGCTCGGCCTGCAGGCGATCATCGACCGGCTCGCGCGACTCGGAGGCCATGCCTCGCTCGACCCGAATGAGGACGGCGGGGCGACGCTCCGTCTGTGGGCGCCGTGCTGAATCGGCAGCCGAGCCCGCGTGCGCCGACAAACGTCCTGGTGGTCGATGACCATCCCGTCGTGCACGACGGAGTCGCCTTGCTGGTGGAGCGGGTCCACTGGATCACGATCGCGGGGGGTCGCGCGCACGGGGCGAGAAGGGATTGAGCTCGCGAAACAGGCTACGGCCCGACGTCGTGCTTCTCGATCTGCGCTTGCCCGACACGCTGGGATCCGAGGCGGTCCGCGCCATCCGCGACGGCGCCCCGAACACGGCCGTCCTGATCTTCACGGCGCATCCCGACCATGCCGCGCTGGATGCGGCGCGCGAGGCCCGGCGCGGCAGGCATGGCGGTGAAGGACGCGACGCGGTCCGACCTCACCGAGCTCATCAGAAAGGCGGCGCGCCATGAGCCACTGTCGTGGAGCGAACCGCCCGGCGTTCCTCAGGCGACCGCGGCGAAGCTCGCGCGATCCGACCTCACGCGGCGCGAGTACGAGGTGCTCCGCCGCGTCGCCATGGGTGAGACGAACGCCGAGATCGGCGATCTCGCTCTCGCGCGATACGGTGAAGACATACCTTCAGAGCGCGTTGCACAAACTCGGCGCGCGCACCGCGTGGAAGCGATCGCGAGGGCCAGCGAAGGCGGACACTGCTCTGACGACTGCTGGGGCTACGCCAAGCAGCTGCATCTCGACGTCTTCCGCAGCTACTACAACCAGCGGCGGCCGCACCGCGCCCTGGACCAACGGACCCCGCTGTCCGCCTTCAACGCCCGCCTCAAGGCCAGGCTCGCGCCGCCCCAGACGGCCACGCACTTTCGCGTCCGCCCCGACAAGGTCGATGGCTTCGGCCGCGTCACCCTGCGCTACCTGAGCCAGCTTCGCCACATCTACGTCGGCCGGGCGCACAAGCACGAACGCATCCGTCTGCTCGTGGCCGGCGCGCGCGTCCGCATCATCCGCGAGGACGGTCAGCTGCTCCGCGAGCTCACCTTGGATCCGAGCCGCGACTACCAGCCGCGTCGCGCAGAGACACCCGTCCACAATGTCGTGCGACAGGTGTCCTCGATGTCCTGAGACATCAAACGGTGGGCAGAGAGGGAATCGAACCCCCACAGCCGAAAGGCGGCTGATCTACAGTCAGCGGAGCTCACCACCTGCTCGATCTGCCCATGCGCCGCATCGCCGCGGCACCGCCAGTTTAGTGCGGCCAGAATCAACGACGTGGACGACCGGGCGCTGCGCATCGCATTGGTTCTTGCGGGACACATCATCTGGCTGTCCGCCGCTGCGCTGCGCATCCTCCGAGGCCGGCGCGCGCACCAGCTGCGCGGCGGCGCTCCCTGGTGGATCGAGTACTACCCGCCGCTGGTGTGGCTTCCCCTGCTCGGGGTGCTCATCGCGCGGCCCTTCTCGCTCGACCTCGACCCCACCGTCCGCTACGCCGGCCTAGCGCTCGCTTGGTCCGCGGCGCTCTTCGCCGCCTGGGCGATGTGGTCGCTCGGTCGCGGCTACGGGATCCGGACGGACCTTTTCGCCGGCCATGAGCTGAAGACCGACGGCGCGTACGGCCTCGTCCGGCACCCGATGTATCTGGGGGTCATCGCGTTCCACGTCGGTGCCTCGCTCGCGCTGGTGAGCCTCATGCTCTTGGTGGCGACGGCGATCCTGATCGTCCCGTACACCGCGGCCAGGAGCGCGGCCGAAGAGCGGCTGCTGCGCCGTGCATTCGGCCGCTCGTTCGCCGCCTACGCGGCCGCCGTGCCGGCGCTCGTGCCGTCACCACGGTCTTTGTTACAAAGGGCCCACCAAGAGGCTCCGTCTCAGCGGTGACGATCTGTAATTCCCAGGGTGGACTCATTCTTGCGTCTGCTAGGCTGGACGCTACACACACCCTCGAGGGAAAGGAGGTACGTGGAATGCTTCAGTTCATTCGTAACGACGAAGGCCAGGGACTGGTGGAATACGCTCTCATCATTGCCGTCATCGCCATCGCGGTCATCGTCGCCATGATCTTCCTGCGCGGTCAGATCCAGAACATCTTCAGCAACATCGGCAACAACCTCACCTAGAGTTTGCCCACGGCGCTGTGAGCGAGAGGAGGTCCACAGAGACCTCCTCTCTCTTTACTTACGTGGGCATGCGGTGCGCGCCGCGGGCCACACCGGCCCGATCAGCCGAAAGGGCCGACCGTTACAGAAATCGCAATGCAAAGGTCACTTCGCGCTGACAACTGGCACGTTGGGTGCGTGTGCCCTCCGACGATGCCCTCGATTGCCAGCGTAAGTACGCGCCTCGCGAAGGCTCGGCTCATCCGCGGCCAAGCGGGTCAGAGCCTGGTCGAGCTCGCGATCTCTCTGCCTGTTCTCCTGCTGATCGTCCTCGGGCTTGCTGACGTTGGCCGGGCCTTCTACTACACAAGCGCCATCGCGAACGCCGCCCGCGAAGGCGCGATCTTCGCTTCCCGGCAGGCGACCGCGAGCGACGCGGCAGTGGCGCAGCACGCCTGCAACGAGACCGGCTTCGCCGCATACGGGACCGCGTGCCCGAGCGAGCTCATCGTCACGCGGACCTGCAGCACCGCCTGCGCGACAGCGGGCGACGTCACCGTGCAGGTCACCTACGACCTGACACTGATGACCGCCTACGCCGCGCAGAACATCCTGCACGCAGACCCCATTCGGCTCCGGGCGGCGTCGACGTTCCCCGTGGTGGCGCCGTAGTGCGCTTCATCGGCCGCACAAGCGCGGAAGAGGGCGCGACGCTCGTCGAGTTCGCGCTCATCGTCCCGCTCCTCCTCCTACTCATCATCGTCATCCTGGACCTTGGACGCGCGGTGAACGCGTACGTGACCGTGAGCAACGCCAGCCGCGAGGGCGCCCGGTACGCCTCGGTGCACCCGACGGCTTCGCCGAGCGCGATCGTGGCCGCCGTCAAGACGCGCAGCGTTCCGCTCGACGCCTCCCAGCTGACGGTGACCGCCACGTACTACGACGGCACGGCGTTCCGGGCCTGGCCACCGCCTGCCTCGAGCCCGAAGCCGACGGCGGTCCCGGTCCGCGTGCAGACCACATATTCGTGGTCCTCGGTGACCTTCATCCTCGGGCAGTTCATGGCATCGCGGAACTTCACGACCTCGTCGACGATGGACACGATCCGATGAGGATGCGCGTGAGGGTGCGTGCCGGTAAGGACGCGGGTCAGGCGCTGATCCTGGTGGCGCTCGCGGTGGCCGTCCTTCTCGGCTCGCTCGCGCTTGGCCTGGACTGGGGATACGGATTGACGCAGCGCCGCGTTATGCAAAACGGCGCCGACGCTGGGACGGTCGCGGCCGGGAACAAGCTCGCCCAATCGGTCATCGCTGTAACGTCCGGCGGGGCGACGAAGTATGTCTTCGCGGCGAGCCAGGAGGAGATCTTCTGCACCGCGGACACGTTCGCCAGAGCCAACAACAGCTTTGCGCCGGCCGGCGGCACCCGAACGACCCGCGTCGAGTACGGAGTCGTGGCGGATCCCAACAACGCCGCGTCGTGGGATCCCCCGACGTGGGTCGCCTCGTCCGTCACGGCCTGCACGACCGCGACGTCGACGCCGGTGAATGCGAACACGCGCTTCGTCCGCGTCCGCGCCAGCATCCAGTACCGCGCCTTCGTGGCTGGAGCCGTCGGGCACCCGACGAT
>JALYKU010000089.1 GCA_030774595.1 Chloroflexota bacterium
GTACAAGCAGATGCTGATGATCTCCGGCTTCGATCGCTACTTCCAGATTGCGCGGTGCTTTCGCGATGAGGACTTGCGCGCGGATCGGCAACCCGAATTCACCCAGATCGACATTGAAGCGTCATTCATTACGGCCGAGGACATTTATTCGCTCGCGGAGGGGCTGGTTGCCGCGATCTGGAACGAGGGGGGCGTGGAGGTGCCGATTCCGTTTCCCCGCATGCGCTACGCCGACGCGATGGAGAAGTACGGTACCGACCGCCCGGACCTAAGATATGATCTCGAGCTGTTCGATGCGACGGATGTCTTTCGCGAGTCGGAGCTCTCGATCACACGAGCCGCGATCGAGAGCGGAGGTCGCGTACGCGGTTTCCGGGTTCCCGGCGGTGCCGTTTTGTCGCGAAAGCAGGTCGACGAGCTCGAAGCCCTGGCGAAAGGCGCAGGGGCTGCGGGAATGCTGCGCCTCAAACGGGAGAGGGGCGAGCTCACCGGTCCACCCACCAAGTTTCTGACCGCCGCACAGAGTGCACGCCTCGAGATCGCGGAGGGTGATCTGTGTCTGATGGTGGCCGCGCCGGATCATGTATCGTCGCCGGCGCTCGATCGCGTACGCCAGGAAGCCGCGCGCGTCCTGAATCTGGTTCCGGCCAACGTCCGGGACTTCCTCTGGGTGACCGACTTCCCGCTGTTCGAGCGCGACCCATCGACGGGCGCGCTGGGCGCGGTGCACCACCCATTCACCGCGCCGCACCCCGATGACGTCGCGCTCCTGGACACCGCGCCGGAGCGCGTGCGCGCCCTCGCCTACGATGTCGTGCTCAATGGCACCGAGCTCGGCGGCGGCAGCATTCGCATCGCCGATCCTGCGGTGCAACGGCGCATATTCAACCTGCTCGCCATCGACGACGAGACGGCGCAGCAACGGTTCGGGTTTCTGCTCGAAGGTTTGCGCTCGGGGGCGCCCCCGCACGGCGGCATCGCGTTGGGATTCGATCGCATCGCGATGCTGCTCTCGGGAGCGGCCTCCCTTCGCGACGTGATCGCGTTTCCGAAGACGACCGCTGCGCGCGCCCTGTTCGAGGGTGCGCCAAGCCGCGTCCTCGCGGACGATCTGCGCGACCTGCACATCAAACTGGACGTGGATCCGGAGAACACTTCATGAGCGAGGAGCACCTCACTCACCGCCTCAACGCCGAAGGCGCCGACATGCTGACGCTCGCCGGCGTCAATGACGCGAACCTGATCGCGCTCTCGCGAATCGCCGGCGTGCGCGTGTCGCTCCGCGGGGACTCGCTGTCGCTCACCGGCCCGAGTGAGGCGGTCGAGCGCGCGACGCCGGTCGCGCAGCGCATGCTGGATACGGCGCGACAGCAGATGGCGCTCACCGCCGACGACGTTTTGCGGCTCAGCGAGGAGAATGGCGACGGGACGGGCGCGGGCAACGGCGACATGCGGCTCGCACTGCCCGGGGTTCGGCGGATCATCCAGCCGAAGACGACCGGACAGGCCGAGTACATGAAGCTCATTGCGGAAAACGACATCGTCGTCGGCATTGGGCCCGCCGGCACCGGAAAGACGTATCTCGCAGTCGCGATGGCCGTCGATGCCCTCGCCCGGAAGCGCGTGCGTCGCATCGTTCTGGCGCGTCCCGCCGTCGAGGCGGGAGAGAGTCTGGGTTTTCTTCCCGGCGACATGCAGGCGAAGGTGGATCCGTACCTGCGTCCATTGTACGACGCGCTCGATGACATGATGCCCGCCGAGCGCGTGCAGAAGGCCCTCGAGTCGCGCACGATCGAGATCGCGCCGCTCGCCTACATGCGCGGGCGAACGCTCGCCGATGCCTTCGTGATCCTGGACGAATCCCAGAATGCCACCGGCGCGCAGATGAAGATGTTTCTGACCCGACTCGGAGTGAACTCCAAAGCGGTCATCACGGGGGACAAGACGCAGATCGATCTCCCCGCGCGCGAGCAGTCCGGGTTGATCGAGGTCGAGCGCATTCTGAAGGGAATCGAGGGCATCGGATTCCACTATCTGAGTGAGGCGGACGTCATTCGGCACCGTCTGGTGCGCGACATCATCAAGGCGTACGCCCGCGATTCCGGAGCGGAGTAGCGGCAGGATGGAATTGCGTGTCTCGGCGGACGGCGTGACCAGGGCGCCTAGTACCGGATCCGATCCGGTGGTATTCCACGCGCCCCGCGTCGTGCTCCTGTTGGCGGTGGCGCTGTTGACGTACCTGCTGTTTCCGACGGGCGCCGCCGTGGATTCACCGATCTTCGAGATCGGATCGGTCGCGACGCAGAACGTCATTGCGCCGTTCGCGTTCAACGTCCGCAAGTCGGAGCCCGAGCTGCTCGACGAGCGGGAGCAACTGGCGCACTCCGCAAAACCAATATTCGTCTACTCGGCGGCCGCCCTCGATTCCTCGCAGCAGCAGCTATCGCTGACAATGCGTGCGATCGCCGCGGCTGCGGACTCGGCGGGGGCGCGCGCGGGTGCCACGGCGGTCCTGCGGGCAGCAGCCGAACGCGGGCTCACGCTCACGCCGCCGGAGGGAGCGTATCTCGCGCAGGGGGGCAAGCGGCAGGCACTCCAGGACGCGCTGCGGCGGGCGTACGCGCGGTGGCTCGCGGAGGGAATCGCGAGCACGAGCGCGCTCGATGACGTGCAGGGCGAAATGATCGTTCGGAGGGGGACCAGCGAGCACAACGTGCTTGCGGACAGCAT
>JALYKU010000090.1 GCA_030774595.1 Chloroflexota bacterium
CCGCGGCGGAGCGTGCCCTGGTCGGCACGCGCGGCGATGCAAGCGCGATCGCAGCGGCCGCAGCCAAGTCGGCGGTCGGCGTCACGATGTTGTCGGATCTCACCGCGTCCTCGGAGTTCCGCCAGCAGCTCGTGACCGTTTACGCGCGCCGAGCGCTTGAGCGCTCTATCGAGCACGCCCGGGGCTAGGGCGGTCAGCGTTTCCTGATACCGGGCCGGCACCAAAAACGGCGGCGGGCGCCGTTGGCATGGTGTGTGCCTTGGTGGTCGTATGGACCGAAACGCGACCGACACGCGCGCTCCCTCCACTGGCGGGTGCAGGCGCCCCTCTCGCACGCGCAGCGTGATGCCTTGATGACCACGAACGACGCGCTGGACTCCATCGTCGCGCTACGCACCATTTGGGCGCGCAAGCTCGGTCGCGTCACGCTCGCCGATCTCGGCCTCGTCCTACGCCGTTGCGTGCGCAGCCGCGGCAGCGCGGCGATGCTGCCCGAGCGGTGGCGCTCCTATCCCACGACCGTCTCCACTCGCCACGAGTGGGTGCTCGAGGCCTGATCCCGCGCTCGGGCGCGCGCCGAACGCGGTCGTCGGCGCCCTCGCTCACCTCGGTGCCCGGCAAATCGACATCCCGATCACGCCGTGGAAGGTGCAGAACATACTGAGGGAGAAGGGCGTCGCGGAGTGACGCGGAGGTAGCGCGGCAGGCTCATGCACTTCGAGGGGACAGCTGACATCGGCGCGCCGCGCGAGCGCGTCTGGGACTTCGTCACCGACCCGGAGAAGGTGAGTCGGTGCGGCCCGGACGTCCAGCGCGTCGATGTCATCGACCCGACGCATTTCAAGGTCGTCGCCCGCGCGGGCGTGGGCGCGATCCGCACGACGTTCGCGCTCGACGTCGTCTTCACCGAGCTCCGCGCGCCCGATCACGCTTCCGTACGCGCGCGCGGGCAGGCGCCGGGAAGCGCGGTCGAAATTACGAACACGCTCGACCTCGTCGATGGAGCATCAGGACGGACCACGCTCCGTTGGGCGAGCGATGTCACGGTGAGCGGGATGATCGCGAGCGTCGGCGCGCGCCTCATGCAGGGCGCGGCCGACAAGGTTACGCAGCAGGTCTTCGCTTGCATCAAGGAGCAGCTGGAAGCGCCCGCCCCGGCGACCGCGTGACACCGATGGGGGAGCCGCTCGCGCCTTGGACGACGCCGGATGAGGTGCGCGAAGCGCTGGAGCGGGAGAAGTACGTCGCCGATCGCGACCTCGCCGTCACGCTCTTCCTCTCCCTCCGTTTAGGCAAACCGGTGTTCCTGGAAGGCGAGGCCGGTGTCGGGAAGACCGAGGTCGCGAAGGTCCTCGCATCGGGCCTTGGGCGTCGTCTCATCCGCCTGCAGTGCTACGAGGGTCTTGACCTCGCGTCAGCCGTCTACGAGTGGGATCACGCCAGGCAGATCCTCGAGATCCGCTTGGCGGAGGCCGAGGGTCGGGCCGCGGCGGCCCGAACCCGCATCTACTCGGAGGAGTTCCTGATCAAGAGGCCACTCCTCGACGCGATCGATCCCGCCGGTGCGCCCGCGGTGCTGCTCATCGACGAGGTCGATCGCGCGGACGAGGAGTTCGAGGCGTATCTGCTCGAGCTGCTGTCCGACTTCCAGATCACCATTCCCGAGCTCGGGACGTTCCGCGCGACCGCCCCTCCGCCGGTCGTCATCACATCGAACCGCACGCGCGAGGTGCACGACGCGCTCAAACGACGCTGTCTCTATCAGTGGATCGACTATCCGACACCCGAACGCGAGCTCGCGATCCTCTCACGCCGGCTCCCCGACCTGTCGGCACGACTCGCGCGCAACGTCGTTGCCGTCGTGCAGGCGCTGCGGCGGGACGATCTCTTCAAGCGACCGGGCGTAGCGGAAACGCTGGACTGGGCGCTCGCGCTCACCGCGCTCGGGACGGTCGAGCTTGACCTCGACTCTCTCGGCAGCACGCTCGGCGTGCTGCTCAAGTACGAGGAGGACGTTCGCCGCGTCCGCGAAG
>JALYKU010000091.1 GCA_030774595.1 Chloroflexota bacterium
GCCCTGACCGACGGGCCGTTCTCGGTGGACGCGCGAGTGGTCGCGCAGGGGCCCGCAGTGACTCGATCGTGCTCGCGCGGCGCGTGGGCGCCGAGGCAGATCGCCGACGCGACGTCGGCCCAGCCACCGAGGAGGTCTTGGATGGGAGCGGCGAAGAGGACGAGGTCGGCTCCGGTCCCCCCGGCGGTCCCGACCGCGTGATCCCGACCGCGCCCTCGCGGCAATGCATCGGCCTGGAGCCACGCGGCGAGCTCGCGCACGGTCCGCTCGTACTCCAGCCAGATGTTCACCTCCCTGCGGGGTCCGCCGCCGTGCCGGCGGCGCGCGCGGCCTCTCTCGATCAGCGGCGGCGCGCCGTCCGAGCTTCCGCACACGATCACTTCCACGAGCGCAAGCCCGAGCAGCGCTCCCGCCGGACCCTCGGCCACGGACTCGACCGCGTCCACGGTGGCCATCAGCGCCTCGAGGTTGCGAGGCGTGTACAGCACGGCGACGCTTTCGCCGAGACGACGATCGTCGCCGAAGCGGTCGACGAGATCCCGGAATGCTGGGCCACGCGGATCGATGGCCCGGGCCCGCTCCTCGTCCTCGGCGCCGGCGATTTCGATGAGCAGGGACCGTCCGTCGCGCGCGCATACGCCGCAGCGGAAGGCGCGCCTCGCCCGAGCGGGAACGGCACGCTCCGACATGAAGGCCTCGATGACGACGGGGGCGTGGCACGACCTGCAGTGGCTCGTGTACAGCTCGCGCATCGCCGCCCGGTGCGGGACGCCTCCGGTCCGGACGCTGTCCCCGACCCGTTCGAGCGCCGCGAGCGTCTCCTCTTCGCCCGGCGCGGCGCGGATGGTCCGGCGGGCCCATGTGGCGAGGGCATCTTCGGGTGCGCCAAGGCCGCGGCCGCCCGACCGTTCGACCGCGTCGGCCGCCGAGTACGGGTACGGGAGTGGGTCCACCACCGCGCCGCCCCATGGCACATGCAGGGCGGCGTAGTGCTCAGCGACGGCGGATGGAAATGCGGGGCCGAAGCGGCGAAGAGGGCGAGGGAGTGGCAGCGACTGGATCGGGACGAATGCCCGCGCCCGATCCTGGGTCATTGCAGCGTGAAGAGAAGCACGCGCCGCTGGTCGACGGCCACGGCAACGCGCTTGCCGTCGCCGCTGACGCTCACATCCTGGATCTGCCCCGTCGTGCCGAGATCGTCCGACGTGGCGCCGTCGAGGGTGAACGCGACCAGCCGGTCGGGTCCGTCGAGAATGAGGAGGCGCGACGCCATGGTCATCCGCCGCCCATCGATGAGCGGCGCCGACCACAGCGTCGCCCCCGCCGGATCGACGGCGCTCACGCGGCTCGCTTCCAGGAGATACAGCGCGCCGGCGGGACCGAAGGCGATCGCTCGAGCCGGGCCTCCAACGCGCACGAGGCTTTTCGCGGGGTCCGTCTCGTGCGGGCCGAAGCGGAAGGTCCCCTGGTCGGTGACGAACGCCGCAGCGGTGCCCGTGCGGTCGACGGCGACCGCGGCGAAGCGACCCGCGGTGTGGAGGATGCCGCGCGGATAGCGGTCCTGCCCCACTTTCAGCGCCTCGACGTCGGTTCCGCTCCCGCCGGCGGTCACGATGAGGAGCTCGCCCGAGCCGCTCGCCGCGAGGACGGCGCCGCTCGGGGGCGCCACCAGCGGGAAGGGCAGCGCGAGCGGCGTTCCGTCGGGCGCGCGTCCGGCGATCGTCCCCGCGCCCCCCGTCTCGGGTCCGGGCGCGGCCGCGGCGAATGCGCGAGCGCCGTTCACGAACACGCCGCTCCCCGCTGCGGCGGTGAGCCGCGCCGTCGCGCCGAGCGTCGCACCCGACGGTACGGCGAGCACCGCGAGCGTCTGCCCACCGACCAGTACGGTGTTGCCGTCGTCCGCGAACAGGACCTGGGAGACGCCCGCGGCGAACTTCGGCAAGGCACGGAGGGCCCCCGCGGCGGCGAAGATCGCGACGGTCCCGTCGTCGGCACCCGTCGCGACCCACGCCGCATCGGGGGATAGCGCGACGCGGCGCGTGCCCGCGGAGGAATCGATGGCCTGCGCGGGCTCACGCCACAGCTCGGCGTCGGGTGCCGGGCCGCCGCGGGAGAAGGCGTATCGAGGCTCCTCCGTCACGAGCGAGACAGAGAACCCTTTGCCGGCAAGGGCGCCCGCGGCGGCATCCGCCGAGATCCGATCGCTGAACGTGCCGACGCGCACCACGAAGGGCGGCGCCGTGCTGACCGATTCGGTCTGGCCGATGCGGCGCGCCGCATCACCCGCGTCGGCCGCGGACCCGAATGGGCCGACGGTCAGCGCGAAAGCGACGCTCGGCTCGGAGAACACCCGGAACGACGTCCCCCGCTCGATCGTGCGTTGCAGCGCCGCGTCGGCGGGGAGGCCGTCCGCGAGCGCACGCAGCCGCGCCCAGCACGTACGCACGTCGTCCACGGCGCGCGCGAACGACGCGGGATCGGCTCCGTCCGCGTATGCACCCGCGTCGCGAGCGAGATCGGTCAAGGCGTCGGCGAGGCCCACGACGCGATCACGCAGGGTACCTTTGGCCGATGCCGTCGCGGAGACCGCGCTCGCGGCCTCATCGGCGATCGCCTTGCCCGCTGCCCGGGCGATGACGGCGTACCGATCAGGGGGAACGGTGCGCTCCTTCTCGTGCGCGAGCGCCCCCGCGAGCGCGTAGTCGTACGCCGACAGCTGCAGCAGGATGGCACCCGCCTCCCTGGCGAGGCGAGGCGCCTCGGGAACGTCTTCGGTTGGGGCCGCGCGGGGCGCGGGCGGAGAGCATGATGACGCGAGAACGAGAGCGAGGAGGAAGGGGCCGAGCGCCCTCACCCGCTACTCCTCGTCGGCTTCGTCCTCCCCATCCTCATCGACGGCGAGCGGCTCCTCGGTGGCCTCTCCCTCTTCCGCGAGCGACTCGTCCGCCGGGGTCGGGACCGCCGCGTCCTCGCCTTCTTCGAGCTCCATCGCGTCGTCGTCTTCGCGACCGGAGCGGAAGAAGGTCCCCTTGATGTACGCGCGCTCCTTCGTTTCGGCGGGGCGATGGTGCCCTGGGAACGAGATGCGGCTCGCGTTCTCCGCGCTCTGCGCGGTCTCTCGCACGGCCACGCGCGGATTCTGCGGGTCGTTGCTGATCATCGCGGTGACGTACTCGTTGCCGGTCCGGATGAGATCCAGCAGGCGCCGGCCGACCTTCGGCTCGAGGAAGCCGAGCAGCTCTCCGTCGCGCGCGTGCACCGCCAGAAGGCCCTCGTGCTCGCGCAGCTCGGCTTCGGCACCCGGCGAGTACTTCGCCACGACGTGAGGCGAGGCCGGATTGATCAGACGCAGGATGCCGGTCTTGCCCATGTCCTCGATGAACAGCCGCGGCTGGGTCTTCGACTTGGTCGTGTTCGGCTTAGTCTTGTGCTCGAGCAGGATCGCGGTACGGCTGCTGTTGCGCAGCGCGATGGGGTTGTTGGGCTCGCTGCGGAGGACCTCGGCGTATGCGGCCTTGGCCTCATCCAGGCTTCCGAGCTCGAGGTAGGCGCGGCCGAGGCGATTGCGCGCTTCGACGTCGTCGGGCCGGTCAGCGAGGATCTTGGTGTTGAGGCCGACGGCGCGCGCCCAGTCAGCATCGAGGGCCGCCGCGACGGCCTGATCTGACATCGCGCGGATGCGGAGTCCGGTCTCGCTCGTCGTGGGCACAGGATTCCTCCAAAACGCGAACGGGAGACACGCGAGAGACCCAATTGTACGCGGTCCGATGGATTAGTCTCCGGCTCCGATGACCTACCTGAGCGAGATCCAGCACCGCCGCGTCGTGCGATCGGACGGAGGCGAGTTCGGCCGCCTCGCGGACGTCGCCGTGATGCCGCGCGAACAGTTCCCGGTCGTGCAATGGGCGGTGCTCGCGACGCCGCAGGGCGAGCGGGTCGTCGGGTGGAGCGACCTGGTCGCGGAGAAGGACCGGTACCGCCTTCGCGTGGCCCCCGCGGAGCTGGCACCCGCCGCCACGCCCGCGGACGCGCTGCGGCTCGCGAGGGACCTCCTGGACAAGCAGATCGTGGACACGCACGGCGCGAAGGTGGTGCGCGTCAACGACCTCCAGCTCGAGGAGACCGGTGGGCAGATGCGACTCGTCGGCGCCGATGTGGGACTACGGGGACTGCTGCGGCGCGTCGGCGGCGAGGGCGTGGCCGAGAAGGCGGCCGGCCTCGTCGGACGCAAGCTGCCGCACGGGATCATCCCGTGGCACCTCGTGGAGCCGCTCGAATCCGCCGAGACGAGCGTCCGCCTCACGATCCCCCACGCGAAGCTCGCGCTCATGCATCCGGCGGACATCGCGGACATCGTCGAAGAGATGACCGCCGACGAGCGGCGCGCGGTCTTCGAGCAGCTCGACATCGAGACCGCCGCGGAGGCCCTCGGAGAGATCGAGCCCGAGATGCAGGTATCGATCGTCGGCGATCTCGATGAAGAGCGCGCCGCGGACATCCTCGAGGAGATGGCGCCCGACGAGGCCGCTGACCTCCTCCAGGACCTGCCCGACGAGCGGCGGGAGGAGCTCATCGAGCTCATGCAGGAAGAGGAAGGCGAGGAGGTCGAGGAGCTCCTCGCGTATCCCGAGGACTCGGCCGGCGGCATGATGACGACCGACTTCATCGCCCTGCCGCGCGACCTGACGGCGGCGGAGGCGATCGAGCGGCTCCGCGAGCTGAAGCCCGAGCCGGAGCTCGCTTATCACCTGTACGTGGTGGATGCCGAGGGACGGCTGGACGGCGTGGTGTCGCTGCGGGACATCGTCGTCGCCGAGCCGGCGACGCCGCTCGTCACCTTCATGGACCCGCAGGTCCTGAGCGTCCGGGCCGACACCGACAAGGAGGAGGTCGCCTCGCTCATCGCGAAGTACGACCTTCTCGCGCTGCCTGTCATCGACGCCACCCGGCGGCTGCTCGGGAGCGTCACCGTCGTCGTCGTCGTGGAGCTGATGCTTCCGCGCGGCTGGAAGAAGAGGTCGCTGCGGTCCATCGCGCGATGATCGGCCGCCGCTCGGTCCGGCGTTCCCTCCGGACCATGCGGCGCCGAGCGATCCCCCGCCGCGCGTCGATCCTCGCGTTCCTCGCGGTCATGGGTCCCGGCGTGATCACCGGCTTCGCCGGCAACGACGCCGGCGGGGTGGCCACCTACACCGCGGTCGGCGCGAGCTACGGGTTCTCGCTGCTCTGGCTGTTGCTGCTGTCGACGGTCGGCCTCCTCGTCGTCCAGGAGATGTGCGCGCGAATGGGCGCGGTCACCGGCAAGGGACTCTCGGACCTCATCCGCGAGCGTTTCGGCGTGCCCTGGACGATCGTCGCGATGCTCGCGCTCCTGATCGCGAACGGGAGCAACATCGTCGCCGAGTTCGCCGGCGTCGCGGCGAGCCTCGAGCTGCTCCACATCCCGCGAATCGTTTCCGTCCCGTTGGCGGCTGTGGCGGTGTGGGCCCTCGTGGTCCTGTTCACGTATCGCGTCGTCGAGCGCGCGCTCTTCGTGCTCATCCTCGCCTTCGTCGCGTACCCGATCACCGCGCTCATCGTCCACCCTTCGTGGGACGGCGTCCTGACCGGCCTCGCGGTACCGGCCCTGCCCGCGGAGCAGGCGGCGCTGATCGCGGCGCTGGCGCTGGTCGGCACGACGATCACGCCGTACATGCAGTTCTACATACAGGCTTCGATCGTGGACAAGGGCATCGACCGCGAGGCCTACGGGCTCGCGCGCCTCGACGTTTTCCTCGGCGCGGTGCTGACGGGCCTCAACGGGTTCTTCATCATCGTCGTGGCGGGTGCGGTCCTCTTCCCCGCCCACGTGGACGTGCGCTCGGCGGGAGACGCCGCACGCGCGCTGGTGCCGCTGGCGGGTGAGCAGGCGGCACTGCTGTTCGGGCTCGGATTGTTCGGAGCGTCGATGCTCGCGGCAACGGTCATGCCGCTGTCGACCTCGTACGCGATCTGCGAAGCGTTCGGCTGGGAATCCGGGATCAGCCACGACTTCCGCGACGCGCCCGTCTTCATGGGCCTGTTCACGTTCCTCTTGATCGCCGGCGGGCTCGTCGTGCTGCTGGTGCCGGACCAGCGGCTGCTGCCCATCATCCTCGTCTCCCAGAACGTCAATGGCGTGCTGCTGCCGATCGTCCTCGTGTTCATCCTCCGCCTCGCCGCCGACCGGGACCTCATGGGCGACGCGGCCAACGGCAGGCTGTCGGGCGCGATCGGCTGGGGCGTCGCCGGGATGGCATCGGCGCTGTCGGTCGGCCTCGTGGCGGTATCCGCGCTGGGGCTGTAGCGGACCCACGTAGCAGTTGCCCGCGTAGCACTCGATCGCGTGCAACTCGGATGCGGACGGGCCGCGCCCTGTCACGCTGAAGGGATGCTGCGAGGACTGACGCCGTGCGTGGTCTTCGCCCTGGTGCCGATGGCGGGAACCGGCTCCCACGCGCCACGTGCCCGTAGGGCCTACCGCGGCTCGGGCAGCACCTCGCCCCCGGCGTCGAGATAGCGGTCGGGGTTCTCCTGGAAGATCCGCTTGCAGGCATCCCGGTCGAACGCGTACAGGCGATCCTCGTAGCGCAGCCGCCGGGGCGCGTCGCCGAGGGGATCCCCGCAGATCACGCAGGTGGGCGGTGCGGGGTCCTTCATTCCAGCTCGATGAGCGGCTGGTGGGCGCGGACCAGCTGGCCGTTCTGCGCGAGCACGCGGCGCACCCTGCCGCTCTTCGTCGAGCGGATCTCGTTGAACAGCTTCATCGCTTCGATGAGCCCCACGACGTCGCCGGCGGCGATGTCCGCGCCCGGCTCGACGAACGCCGGCGCCTGGGGTGACGCGGAGCGATAGAACACGCCGGTCAGCGGAGCGCTCACCAGGCGATCGTGCGTCGGCGGCGCCGCCGAGACCACCATCGGCCGGCGCGCCGGATCCGCGTCCGCCGGCGCCCCGTCCGGCTCTATTGGTGCGGCGGGCGCTACCGCGACCGTCTCCGCCGTCGCCTTGCGCACGCGGACGCGCGTGCCGTTCCGGCTTACGGAGAGCTCGCGCATGTCCTCTGCCTCGAGGCGCGCGAGCAGCTCGCGCACGAGGATCGCGACGTCGTCGCGAAGACCCGCGCCCTCGGTCATGGCGCGCCGTCCCAGCGGCGCAGCACCAGCGCGACGTTGTGGCCACCGAAACCCATCGAGTTCGAAAGAGAAGCGGCGACGCTCGCGTCTCGCGCCACGTTGGGGATGTAGTCGAGGTCGCATTCGGGGTCTCGGGATTCCTGGTTGATCGTAGGCGGGAGCCGGCCGTCGCGCATCGCGAGCGCGCATATCGCGACCTCGATCGCGCCTGCCGCGCCGAGGGTGTGGCCGGTCATGGACTTCGTGGACGAGATCGGCAATGCCTTCGCGTGATCGCCGAAGACGGCCTTCAGCGCCGCGGTCTCCGCCCCATCGTTCGCCTGGGTCGACGTGCCGTGAGCGTTGACGTATCCGATGTCCTCCGGCGGCGTGGCCGCGTCCGCGAGCGCCATGCGCATCGCGCGCACCGCGCCCTCGGCCCCTGGAGGGGGCGCCGTGACGTGGTAGGCATCGGCGGTCGCGCCGTAGCCCGACATCTCGGCGATGATCCGGGCGCCGCGCGCTCGCGCGAACTCGAGCTCCTCCAGCACCAGGCACGCGCCGGCCTCGCTGAACACGAATCCGTCGCGGTCCCGGTCGAACGGACGCGACGCCTTTTCGGGCGCGTCGTTGCGCCGCGAGAGCGCGTGCATCGAGTTGAACGCGCCGATCGCGACCTTGATCAGCCCGGCCTCCGATCCGCCCGCGAGCATCACGTCGGCCTGCCCGCGCCGGATGATCTCGGTCGCCTCCCCGACGGCGTGCGCGCTCGACGCGCATGCGGACACCTGCGCCATGTTCGGACCCTTCGGGCCGTACTTCATCGCGATCTCGCCCGCGGCGATGTCGACGATCATCATCGGGATCATGAAGGCCGACACACGCCGCGGATCGCGATCGTGCGCCACGATGTTGTCGACGAGCGTCTCCACGCCACCGATGCCTGACCCGAAGGCGACACCCATGCGCGGCGCGAGCGAAGGCGTGACCTCGAGCTTCGCGTCGCGCAGCGCCTGCCCGGCGGTCGCCACGGCGAACTGGGCGAAGCGGTCCGTACGCCGCACCTGCTTGCGGTCCATGTGGTCGAGCGGGTCGAAGTCGCGTACCTCGCCCGCGATCCGCGTCTCGAGATCGCTCGCGTCGAACCGCGTGATCGGTCCGATCCCGCTGCGCCCGGCGAGCAGGCCCTCCCAGGACTTCTCCACGGTGGACCCGAGCGGCGTGATCATCCCGATGCCCGTCACGACGACGCGGCGCCGCTCGCCGTTCTCCATATTCCCGCTTCCGAGTGTAGCCAGCCGTGCCCGCCGCGACCCGCCGCGAAGCTCGCCTAAAGAGTCACTTGGCCCAGCGCGCTCGCGACGAGCTCGACCCCGAGCATCGCCGTGCGGTTGGCGGTATCGAGGATGGGGTTGACCTCCGCCAGCTCGATCGAGCGCAGCTCGCCGCTGGCGGCGAGCATCTCCATCGCGAGCTGCGCCTCGCGGTACGTGAGTCCACCCCTCACCGGCGTGCCGACCCCCGGCGCCTCGTCGGGATCGAGCGCGTCCATGTCGAGCGAGAGGTGGATGCCGTCGCCGTTCCGCGCGGCGCTGATGGCGCGCTCCATGGCCGCGGCCATCCCGATGCGGTCGATCTCGGCCATCGTCAGCGCGGTGATGCCGGCGCGCGCGATGTGTCCGCGCTCGGGAGGGTCGAGGTCGCGGATCGCGACGAGCGCCGTCGCCGGGCCGTCGATGGACCCGCGCAGCGCCGCCGGAAAGGGCTCCGTGGCGATGCCGAGCGCGACGGCGAGGGGCATGCCGTGCACGTTGCCCGATGGGGACGTCTCCGGCGTGTTGATGTCGCCGTGCGCGTCGAGGTACACGACGCCCGGGCGGCGGCCGGCGCGGCAGAGCCCCGCGAGCGTTCCGATCGCGATGGAGTGATCGCCACCGAGCACCAGCGGCGTCGCGCCCGAGCGCTCGATGTCGCCGACGGCGCGCGCCAGCTCCTCGGCGACGCGCACGATCTCGTCCGCGAAGTGGGCTCCGCCGCCCGGGGGCCTCGCGGAGTCCCCGCGCCGGTCGATCCGCCGCGGCTCGCCGGCGCGGAGCCCCTCCTCCGGGTCCGCCACGCGGAGGTTCCCGCGATCGGTGACGCTGAAACCGAGCCGCAGCAGCCGGTCCACCAGCCCGGCGTAGCGGACCGCCGAGGGTCCCATGTCGACGCCGCGCCGATCTCCCCCGAGATCCATCGGGACGCCGACGATCTCGACGGCCCTCATTTGGTCTTCTGGAGGACGAAGGAGATCGAGCCCTCCGCGGCGACCTCGTCGCCCACGAGCGTTCGCACTTTCGCGCGCCCGAACGCGCGGCGCAGCTTCTCCATCTCGATCTCGAACCGCGCCGTGTCGCCCGGGCGCACGATCCGCCGAAAGCGCATGTCGTCGATGCCCGCGAAGAGGCCGAGGCCCCCCGTGAAATCGGGGTGCGCCATCGCGCAGGCCGCGCACGTCTGCGCCATCGACTCGGTGAGGATCACGCCCGGGACGATCGGATTGCCCGGGAAGTGTCCGGCGAGGTACCACTCTTCGCCCGTGAAGGTGTGCTCCGCCACCGCGCGCACGCCCGGCTCGAGTGATGTGATCCTGTCGATGAGGAGGAAGGGATCGCGGTGCGGGATGAGCGCCTCGATCCCGGCCCGGTCGAGCTCAGCCAGCCAGCGCCTCGATGCCGACCGTGTCGATGAGGTGCGTCGTCACCCGGCCGCTCCGGAAGAGCTCGCTGGCGAGGATCTTCTTGTGCGCGGCGATGTTCGTCGAAACGCCGACGATGGTGAATTCGTCCAGCGCCCGCTGCATCCGCGCGATCGCCTCCGAGCGGTCGCGCCCCCAGGCGATGACCTTGCCGAGCAGCGAGTCGTAGAACGGCGGTACATCGTAGCCCTGGAAGCAGTGCGAGTCGATGCGGATCCCGGGGCCGCCGGGGAACAGGAACGTGGTCAGCACGCCGGACGAGGGCGCGAAGTCGGCGGTCGAGTCCTCCGCGTTCACGCGGCACTCGATCGCGTGCCCCTTGACCCAGATCTGCTCCTCCGAGAACGAGAGCGGCTCCCCTCCCGCGAGCGCGACCTGCTCCTTCACCAGGTCCACGCCGGTGACCATCTCGGTCACGGTGTGCTCGACCTGGATGCGGGCGTTGACCTCGATGAAGTAGAAATCGCCGGCTGAGTCCACGAGGAATTCGAACGTCCCGACGTTGCGATAGCCGAAGCGCACCGCCGCGTCGACCGCCGCGCGCTTGATCGCCAGACGCAGCTCCTCACTGATCGAGGCGGAGGGCGCCTCCTCGAGCATCTTCTGGTTGCGCCGCTGGATCGAACACTCGCGCTCGCCCAGGCAGATGCCGTCGCCACGGTCGTCGACGAGCACCTGCGCCTCGATGTGACGGACCCCCTCGAGGCACCGCTCGAGGTAGATGCCCTCGTCGCCGAAGCTCGCCTTGGCCTCGCTTCGGGCCTGGTCCCACATCCGCTGGACGTCGCGCGCCGATTCGGCCTTCCGCATGCCCCTGCCGCCGCCGCCCGCCTTGGCCTTCAGCATGACGGGATACCCGATCGCCTCGGCGATCCGAAGAGCTTCCGACGCGCTGCGCACCGGCCCCTCCGATCCGGGTATGACCGGCATGCCGCTGCGCTTCATCGCCGCACGCGTCGCGGCCTTGTCGTGAAACCGCGCCAGCACCTCGGGCGGCGGGCCGATGAACACGAGGCCGTGCTCCTTGCAGACCTCCGAGAAGTCGGCGTTCTCGGAGAGGAAGCCGTAACCGGGATGGATCGCCTGAGCGCCCGAGATGAGCGCGGCGGAGATGATCGCCGGGATGTTGAGGTAGGAGTCCCGGCTGTTGGCGGGGCCGATGCAGATCGCCTCGTCCGCGAGGTGCACCGGAAGGCTGTGCGCGTCGGCCTCGCTGTAGACCACGACCGTCTCGATGCCGAGCTCGCGGCACGCCCTCACGACGCGCAGCGCGATCTCCCCGCGGTTCGCGATGAGGACCTTATCGAAGGACAGCCAGCGCCTCCTCGAGTGTCGCGGCGCTCGAAACGTTCACGGCGCGCGCGCCAGGGACGATGCGTTTCACCAGACCCGTGAGGGTGGTGCCCGGGCCGAATTCCACGAAGATCGACGCACCCTCCTCCCGTGCGCGCCGCACGGCGTCGGCCCATCGTACCGGAGACCACACCTGCCGCTCGAGCAGCGCGGGAAGATCGCCGGCGTCCTCGTGCACCTGCGCGTCGACGTTCGTGATCACGCGAAGGCGCAGCGCGCCCAGAGTCGTTGACGCGATGGCCTTCGCGAGCTCGGCGGCCACCGGCCGCATCGCCGGCGAGTGGAAGGCGCCGGAGACGCGAACTGGAACGACGCGCTTCGCGCCGGCCCGTCGCAGTGGATCGCCCGCCGCCGCGAGCGCTTGGGCGGGACCGGAGATCACGACCTGCCCCGGCGCGTTGTCGTTCGCGACCACGAGCTCGGTGCCGGCGATCGCGCGTCCGACCTGCGCCGCATCGAGCCCCAGCACCGCGGTCATCCCGCCCGTGTCGTCAGCCGCCTGCATGAGCTCGCCGCGGCGGCGCACGAGGCGCAGCGCGTCGCCGAACTCCAGCGCGCCGCCGGCGACGAGCGCCGAGAACTCGCCGAGCGAATGGCCCATGACGATCGGATCGTCCTCGCGAAGCCCGGCCGCGCGCGCCGCGCCGAGCGCCGCGATGGACGTCGCGAGAAGCGCCGGCTGCGCGTTGAGGGTCTTGTCGAGCTCCGCCTGCGGACCGTCGAAGCACAGCGCGCGGAGATCGAGCCCGAGCTCCTCGTTCGCCCGCTCGAATGTCTCGCGCGCCGCCGGATGTCCGTCAGAGAGGTCGCGTCCCATGCCGGCCTGCTGCGCGCCCTGGCCGGGGAACATCCACACGATTTGATCGATCACGCGGCTTCGCCCGTGACTGCTCAGGGCTGGTGGTGCTCGCTCGTCGCGGGGGACCCGCTCCTGACCAATCACGCGGCTTCGCCCGTGACTGCTCAAGGCTGGTGGTACTCGCTCGTCGCGGGGGACCCGCTCCTGACCAATCACGCGGCTTCGCCCGTGACTGCTCAAGGCTGGCGGTACTCGCTCGTCGCGGGGGACCCGCTCCTCGCTCATCCTTGACGACTGATCACGCCAGAATCGCAAGCCTCACCGGGCGGCGATGACGAAGAGCGCCTGCCCATACTCGACCGGGGAGCCGCCGGACACGAGCACCTCGCGGATCACGCCCTCGACCGGGGCGCTTATCTCGGCCATGTGGCCGAGTGACTGGATCGCGCCGAGCGCGGCGCCGCGCTGCACTTGGTCCCCCGCGCTCCATTCGCGCACGGCGCTGAAGATGCCGACAGTGGGCGCCTGCACGG
>JALYKU010000092.1 GCA_030774595.1 Chloroflexota bacterium
AGGCAACGGGATCGTGAGCCCCGCCCGAGTCGGGCGCGTCGAACGTGAGCGTGTAGATCTCCTGGCCCTGTGGATACTCCTTGGTCGCCCGCTGCTCCCGGCTGACCCGCACTCCCAGCTCCGCGTACACGCCGTCCTGCTCCTCGAGCAGCCGTTCGCCGAGGAACACGTTCGCCAAGATCTCGCGCGCGTCGGTCGCTGCGGTCACCATCCGCACGGCGCCGACGACCGGCGGACCGACCACCGTTAGCTCCCCCGCGATCTGCACGAGGTAGCCCGGTCCGGCGTCCAGACCGATCGACAGCCCGACGGTGCCCGACAGGTTCCGCGAGTTGCTCCGGAAGTCCTCGAGCACCTTCGCGTGGAACAGGTCGATCAACGTGCGGGCGGTGTGCGCCATGTTCCCCGCCGCCTCGACGAACCGCTCGTGATAGACGACGTCGGCCCCGCTCTGCACGATCCAGTACGCGAGGAACCCGTCCCCGGTGAACCGGTCGAACCAGCCGCCGTAGTGGCCGATCCCCTGCCGCACGGTCGTGACGAACTTGTCCATCACGAACGCGAACCGATCGATGCGGATCGCTTCCTTCATCAGCATCGTCGAGCCGCGGATGTCGGCCGCCATCACGAACATCTGGATCGGCTCACCGCCGTCGATCGCGTCGAGTAAACCGTCAGCGTCGAAGCGCTCACGCCAGTCGGGCGGCGCGTGGGACGCGACCTGCTCGGCGAGTCGAGTTCGCGCCTCGTCGGACGCCGGCGCGCTCCCCGTCGGCTCGTCGCTCACGAGAACTCGCGGGTGAGCCAGTCCTGCCACACGCTCTCGGTCGCCGGGCGGTCCACCCCGCGGCCGAAGAGATGGTGCCCGACCATCGCCGACCCGTCGAACGCGTGGATGAAGACGTAGAGCGCGTCGTCGTTGCGCACCGCGAGGAAGCTCTTCGACCGCCAGTCGACGATCCCGTCGATCGGATCGAGCCCGTCGGGTCGGAGCTGGACCGCGTCGTCGACATCGGCAGGGCCTTCGAGCTTGAGCGGCTCGCGGAAGACCTCCCACGAGGGTTCGCGCCCTTCGAGCCGCGGGCCGAACGCGTCGATCGGCGTGGCAGCGCGAGGGAAGAAGTACGTCAGGTACGTGGCCAGCTTGTGGAAGTAGAGCGGGTCGCCTTCGCTCATGCCCTCGTACTCGGCCTCCCAGTCGGGCCCGAGCGCGCCGCTGTGGACCCAGCGGATCTCGCTGCCCCCGTCGCGCGGCTCGACGGTGTAATCGAAGACATGGAACGCCCCGTCGTCGGCCTTCGGGCTCTCGAACGCGAGGTGCGTGGGCGGTTCCCACGCGGTCACGGTGGACGTCAACGTGAAGGCCGCGTGCTCGATGCTGGCGGACCCACCCACCCGCGGCTCGACCGTGTTGCGCCCCATGAACCACGAGTCGATCTTCGGCCCGGACGTGAGCGCGTCCCACACCTGGTCGGGCGTGGCACCGACCTCGACCTCGTGTCTGGTCTCGAACGGATGACTCATCTCGCATTCCCTCACCGCCGACGGCGGCTCCCATCGTAGGAGGTCCGTCTCCCGGTCGCATGATGCGAGACTCTCCGCGTGCGGCGGCCGACGGCGCTCCTGCTGTTCGCGGCGATCTTCGTCGCCGAGTTGGGGTGGGCGGGGATCTCCCCGCTCCTGCCGACCTACCAGGACCGCTACGCGCTGTCGGATGTGGCGACCGGTCTGATCCTCACGCTCGCGAGCGTCGGCATCCTCGTGGTGTGCCTGCCCGCCGGCGGTCTCAGCAACCGCTTCGCGGTTCGCAGCCTCACGCTCTGGGGGCTGGCGGCGCTGACCGCGGGCAACCTCACCGTCGGTCTGTCCGGGTCCTACGGCGCGTTGCTCACGGGCCGGATGTTGTACGGGCTCGGGCTCGGCACGATGTGGGTGACGGGGACCGCGTGGCTCCATGACGCGGCCGGCGAGGACGCCGCTCGAGCCCTCGCGCTGACGACGTCGGTCGTGGGAGCGGCGAACCTCATCGGACCGGGCTTGATCGGCTGGTGCGCGGAGCGTTTCGACGTCGGGACCCCGTTCGTCATCCTGTCGGTCCTAACGGGCGCCATGCTCGTCGTGCTGATCCTGGCGCGCTCCCCGGAGGGGCGAGCGGTCGGAGCAGATCCTCCGCTGCGCGAGATGCTTCGCGCCGCGCGCACCGATCACGCGATGCTGACCAGCATCGTCATCACGCTCGCGGTCGCGCTCATGTGGATGAGCGCCGAGCTTTTGGTGCCGCTGCGCCTGGACGCTCGCGGCTTCGACGCATCGGAGATCGGGCTGGCCTTCTCGCTCGCCTCCGCGATGTTCCTTATCGGGAGCGCGGTGGTCTCGGCGCGTGCGGAGCGATACGCGACCGTGCCGTTCGCGGCGGCATGGGCCGCCGTGTTCGGCGCGGCGATCCTGATCGGCGCCGTCGGCGCGGGCGCGGTACCGACGCTCGTGTTCCTGGCGGCGATGGGCGGGACGACCGGCGTGTTGGTCGCCCTGACCTACCCGCTGGGTGCCCTCGGCGCAGCTCGCGGCGGCTTCAACGTCGCCGTCGTCGGCGCGCTCCTAACGCTCGTGTGGGCAGGCGCCGGGTTGCTGGGACCGACGGTCGGCGCAGGCGCGGCCGACAGCATCGGCGATCAAGCGTGGTTCGCCGGGCTCGCGATGCTCGGTCT
>JALYKU010000093.1 GCA_030774595.1 Chloroflexota bacterium
CGCGCACGCAGTCGCCCTGCGCAACGGGCGTGAGCTCCTGGCCGCTCACGAGCTCGAACCAGCGCTCGTGCGCGTGGGACTCTGTGCGCAATTCGTCCGATGGGCCGAGCGCGTGCTCGTCACGACCGACGATCGTCCACAGGCGCGACCCGTCGAGCTCGAAGCGCGAGCTGAAGATCGAGGGCGCGGGGGCATCGGCAGGATCCGCGAGCGGCGTCCACTCGCCGTGTGAGAGATGCCGCGCGAAGCGGCGCTGCACGCACAGCATCGCCGAGAGCGCCACGCGGTCGCGTGGACTCCATCCGACCCAGGAGCCGAACACGTTCTCCCACACGAGCATGCCGGCGCCGTTGAGCCATGCGGTCTTCAGCTGCGCGGTCCGGTCGTGGTCCCAGCGGCGCGTCTGGTGGAGCATGTGCCGCGGCTCGAACCACTTCGCACGGAGCACGCCCGGCGTCGCGCTGTCGGCCTGCCACTGCGCCCACGACATCTCGTGATCGGCGATCCGCTCGAGCGGTATGTTCGATTCACCTTCGAGCACGACGGGAAGCCCTGTGGCGTCAAGCTTTGCGCGCACGCCGGCTGGCGCCTCGCGCATGCTGTCGAGGAAGACGCCGTCGATGCCGGTGCCAGTGACCATCATCGCGAGCTCCGACGCATCGTCGCGCTCGACACGCGCTCCGCGTTCCCAGGCGTGGTACTCCATGAACACTCGGACACCGCCGTCGTGGAACGCGCGCACGACATCTGGCAATCCGGGCACCTGTTTGTAGAAGTCGAATTGATCGCGTTCGTCGATGCCGATGAGCGGATACGTGTGCCAGAGCACGACGGCGTCGTAGCCGCCCAGTCCGGCGTCGGCTTCGAGGAAACGGTCCACGCTGAAGGTATGCCGCGCGTAGTCGTAGAGCTGCTCATCCCACAGCCACAGGAGGCCGATCGAGAAGCAGCGCTGCGTCCACGCGAGATCGCCGCGCTCGTAGCGCGCGCCGTCGTACTTGATGCGCGCACGCGCATCGTCGCGCCAGCGATGGAGCTCTCGGCGCCACGCGTCCCAGTCCTTGGGGTCGTCGGGCGCCGCGATGATCTTCGCGTCGTCGAGGCCATCAAGATCGGCGCCGTCCACCGCGCGCGGCAGGTCCTTGTCCCGCGGCGCGCGCGGATCTCCGCCGATGTGCCCGGTGGCCTGGGGCAGCGTCACGGTGCGTTCGGCACCGCGCTGGGGCCGTATGTCGCGGCCCAGCGTGCGTCGATCGCAGGCCGGCTCGGGATCGATGTGCTTGCGCCCGCGGTCTCGACGCAGAGCGATGCCGCGGCACAGGCGAGCTCGAGCGCCTCACGGGTCGACCGGCGTTCGGTCAGCGCCGTGGCCAGCACCCCGGTGAATGTGTCGCCGGCGCCAGTGCTGTCGACGGCCGTCACCTTCGGCGCGGCGACTTCGAGATGCGCTCCGTCTCGATCGGCGTACAGCACGCCGTCCGCGCCGATCGTGATCGCAACGCGCGGCACGAGACGAAGGAGTGCGGCTCTTAGGTCCTCGCCCGCGCGGCTGGCTGGAACGATCGCGGTCGCCTCTGCCTCGTTGACCACGAGAAGATCGATGACGTCGAGAAGGTCGTGCGGGAGGGGTCGCGCCGGCGCGGCGTTGAGCACCCGCAGGCCATGTGCACGAGTGGCCGCGGCGACGATGATCTCGATCGGGATCTCGAGCTGGAACAGAAGCGCATCGGCATCGTCGACGATCCTCCGGTCGCCTTCGGCGAGTGTGGTCAGCGTTCCGTTCGCTCCGGAGACGACGACGATGCTGTTCTCACCGGCGTCGTCGACGAAGATGAGCGCTGTCCCGGACGGACCGGCGACAGTGCGTAGGCCGCCCACGTCCACGCTCGCCTCGCGCAGCGTCGCCCGGATCTGGTCGCCGTATGCGTCGTCGCCGACCGCGCCGACGATCGCGCAGCCCGCCCCCGCGCGCCCCGCGGCGATCGCCTGATTCGCACCCTTTCCGCCGACGATCGTCGCGAATGAACGCGCGAGCACCGTTTCACCTGGCCGCGGCAAGGTTGCGACGCGCGCCACGAGATCGATATTGCAGCTGCCGACGACCGCGACGCGCGCCGTGGTCACGCGCGATCCACCACCGCGAGCGTTCGCGTCGCGAGCGCATCAAAGGTCGCCCCGTCGAACCCGCGCAGGCTCGATGCGATCCGGCCCTCCAGGGGCTGCGTCCAGCGGTCCGGCAGCGCCGATGCGCCGCTCAGCGCGCCGACGATCCCGCCGACCGTAGCGCCGTTCGAGTCGGTGTCCCAGCCGGCGGAGACCGCGGCGGTGATCGACCGGGAGAAGTCGCCGCCACTCTCCGCGAGCGCGAGCGCCACGACGGCGGCGTTGTTCAGGACAT
>JALYKU010000094.1 GCA_030774595.1 Chloroflexota bacterium
CCGTTCACCACGGCCACGAGCCGATCGCCGTCGAGCTCGCCTTCGCGCATGACGACGGCCGCACCGAGCTCGGCGACGGCGCGCGCGTTGGCCTCCTGGTGGGCGTTCATCGCGGCACCGAACGGTATGAGGACCATCGGTGCGCCGAAAGCGAGCGGCTCGGCGATCGACGACGAGCCCGCGCGCCCGACGACCAGATCCGCCGCGGCGAGAGCCGCGCCCATCTCGTCCCGGATGAACGCACGCGGGACGTAGCGCCCACGCTCGGGCTCGGGGAGCCCGGCGCGCTTGGCCTCGGCGCGCGCGAGGTACGCGTGCCCGGTGACGTGGATGACCGCGGCGCGCCGCAGCAGGCGCGGAAGGGCGACGAAGGCGGCGTCGTTGATGCGCTCGGAGCCCTGGCTCCCGCCGGTGATGAGGACAACCGCTCCGCCCGGAGGCAGCCCGAGCGCCGCGCGGCCGCCGGCCTTCGTCCACCGCAGCAGGGACCGCCGGATCGGATTGCCGGCGACGCGCGTCCGGCCGCGGGGGAGCAGCGGGAGAGATCCGGCGAAGGTCGCGCCGACGCGCGATGACCAGCCGGCCAGCGTTCGGTTCACGCGTCCCGGCACGACGTTGCCCTCCCAGAGGTAGATCGGCACGAACGCCGCGCGCGCAGCGAGGACCACAGGGACCGCGCCGAGACCGCCGCTGGTGACGCAGACGTGCGGCCGGAACCCGACGATCCTCCGCAGCGCGGACGCTGAGGCCACCGGAACGAGGGCCAGGTGGGCGAGAAGCGCGATCCGCGAGTCCGGGTCGCGCAGCGACGGCAGCGGCGTCGCGTGGAACTCGAGATCCGCGGAGCGCGCGAGCTCAGCCTCGAGTCCGCGACGCCCCCCGAGGAACAGGAACCGGACGTCGGGCCGCTCCTCCCGCAGGGCGTCCGCCACCGCGAGGAGCGGGCTCACGTGGCCCGCGGTCCCGCCACCCGCCAGTAGGACGCGGCACGGACGCCGCCGGCTGCCGGCCAATGTTGAGGAGGATACCGACGGCGAGGAGCCCGACGCACAGGGAGCTGCCGCCGTACGAGATGAATGGAAGCGTGATCCCGGTCATCGGCACGAGACTCGCGACGACGGCCATGTTCACCCACGCCTGGAACGCGACCCACGTCGTGATGCCCGTCGCCATGAGCGCGCCGGTGCCGTCGGGCGCGCGGAGCGCGATGCGGATGCCCCGGAACGCGACCACGAGGAACAGCAGCTGGACCGCGAGCGTGCCCGCGAGGCCGAGCTCGTCCCCGAGCACCGCGAAGATCGAGTCCGTGTAGGGCGCGGGAAGGAATCCGAACTTCTCGCGCCCCGCCCCGAGCCCTTCTCCGAACGGTCCGCCCAGCGCGAGGCCGTACAGCGCCTGGATGGTCTGGAAGCCGGCACCGCGCGGATCGCTCCACGGATCGAGGAAGGTGAGAAGGCGCTGCAGGCGGTAGGGCTGCACGACCGCGAGGGCCGCCATGACGACGAAGGCGAGCAGACCGAGCGCTCCGAACTCGCGCAGGCGGGCGCCCGCGCCGAAATACAGCGCGAGCGCGACCGCGACGATCACGATCGCGGTGCCGAGGTCGGGCTCGGCGACGACCAGGCCCGCGATCAGCGCCACGCAGACGATGAACGGAACGGTCACCCGTACGCCGCCGATGTTGTTCCTCGCGCGGCCCAGCCAGAACGACAGGTACAGCACCAGCGCGAGCTTCGCAAGCTCGGCGGGCTGCACCCCCACCACCGAGCTGAGCCGCAGCCAGCGCGACGCACCGCCGATGCGCGTGCCGACGCCGGGGATCAGCACGAGCACCAGCATCGCCACCACGATCGCGAGCAGCGGTACCGCGATGGCGCGATAGCGGTGGTAGTCGATGCGGGCCGCGACCGTCATCGCGAGCAGGCCGAGGACCGCCCACACCGATTGCACCATCAGGTAGTAGCGCGGGTCGTCGTACGCATCGAGAGCCCGGATACCGCTCGCGCTGAAGACCATGAGCAGTCCGATCGCCAGGAGCCCGAGGACCGCGAGCACGAGCGGGACGTCGTACGGCATCGTCCGCGACACGAGCTTCATCGCGCGAACTCTCTCACGAGCGAGCGGAATTGGTCACCCCTGTCCTCATATGACGCGAACATGTCGAACGAGGCGCACGCCGGCGAAAGCAGCACGACATCGCCCGGGTGGGCGATGGCCTTCGCTCGCGTGACGGCTTCGCGCAGGGTCTCGGCGCGCTCCACGATGAGCGGACGGCCATTCCGCTGCGCGCGGACGATCGCGCCGGCGATCTCCTCCGCCGAGCTCCCAATGAGGACCACGCCTCGCGCGCGGGCGACGAGCTCGCGCGCGAGGGGAGCAAAGTCACTGCCCTTCCCCATCCCACCCAGGATCGCCACGGCCGGTCGCCCATAGGCGGCCAGTGCCGCGAGCGTGGCGACGGGTGCGGTGGCCTGCGAGTCGTCCACCCACAGCACGCCGCCCTCCTCGCCGACCGGCTCGAGCCTGTGCGCGACCCCCTTGAACTCGCGCAACGCGCGCCCGATGCCCTCCGCGGGGATGTCGAACACATCGCCGACCACGGCTGCCGCGAGCGCGTTGCCCACGTTGTGCCGCCCCGGGATCCGCAGCTCGGCCGCGTCGCACAAGATCCGCCGCCGGTCGCCTTCCAGGAGGGCCAGGGCGCCGCCCGCGTCGAGGTGCGCCCCGCGGCGCGGACGGAGCGAGAGCGAGTAGCCGCGGACCTCCGATGGCACGCCGGTGTGCATGGCCACGACGACCGCGTCGTCGAGGTTCAACACCGCGACGTCCCGCGGTCCCTGCCACGCGAGCACATTGCGCTTCGCAGCGACGTACGCCTCCCGGGTGCCGTGGTGGTCGAGGTGGTCCTCGTCGACGATGGTGACGACGGCGACCGCCGGGCTTCGCCCCAGCGTCTCGAGCTGGAAGCTCGAGAGCTCGAGCACCACGATGTCGTCCCGCGTCAGCGAAGGGAGCTCCTGGATGATGGCCGTGCCGATATTCCCTCCGACGAGGACGCGGCGCGTCCCCCGCGCGAGGATCTCGCCGATGAGCGTCGTGGTGGTCGTCTTTCCCTTCGTACCCGTGACGCCGACGATTGGAGCGGGGCAGAGGCGGAAGAAGAGTCCGAGCTCCGTGAGAACGGGGATGTCGCTCTGGAGGGCTCGCATGATGGTCGGCGATCGCGGCCGCACCCCCGGAATGACGAAGACGAAGTCTGGGTCCGCGAGCGCCGCGTCGTCGCTGGATGGCCCGAGGCGCAGCTCCACCGGAAGATCCCCGAGGCGACCGATGCCCTCCTCCAGCTGCGCCGCGGGCTTGGCGTCCGTGACGATGACGCGGGCGCCGAGCCCGACCAGGTACCGCGCGAGCCCCGCCGTGGTGCGCCCCTTCCCCAGTCCAACGATGGTCACGCGGCGTCCGGCGAGGTCGTCGGGACCGACCGGGGGGTCGAATATCAGGCTCACGGTTCGTCCCGACCCGCCCGAAGAGGCGTCCGAAGGAGTGACGCCGGGTCGCTAAACCGTCCTCCGCCGGCCGACGAACGCGCCATCCTAAACGGGCGTCGCGAAAGCCAGGATCGCGGCGACGATCCCCGCGAGCGCCCCGATGAGCCAAAAGCGGATCGTGACCTTCTCCTCGGGCCAGCCGATCAGCTCGAGGTGGTGATGGAAGGGCGCCATGCGGAAGACGCGCTTGCCCCGAAGCTTGAAGCTCGCGACCTGGATGATGACCGAGCCGGTCATCGCCACGAAGATGATCCCGGCGATCGGGAGCAGGACCACGAAGCCGGTCGTCAGCGCGACCACCGCGAGCGTCGCGCCGAACGCGAGCGATCCGACGTCGCCCATGATGATTTCGGCGGGATGCACGTTGAACCAGAGGAACGCGAGCAGCGCTCCCACGATCGCGGCGCAGAACACGACGAGCCACGGGAAGCCGCGGGCCGCCGCGATGAAGGCGAACGCGAGGAACGCGAATACGCACGTTCCTCCGGCGAGACCGTCGAGCCCATCGGTGATGTTGACGCCGTTGGAGCTGCCCACGATGGCGACGACTGCGAGCGCCACGAAGGCGAGCGGTCCGATCTGCCACTCGCCGACGAGCGGGATGTACACCCCCGTGACGCCGAAGTGGCGCTGGATGTACACGGCGACGACGACGGCGACGATCAGCTGCCACACGAGCTTGTGCCGGCCGCGGATGCCGAAGCCGTACACCACGTTCACGTAGTCGTCGATCGCCCCGAGCACGCCGACCACCAGGAGCGCGGCCAGCGGCGCGATGGTCTGCGCGACGTAGTCGCCGCGCTGCGAGTCCGGCACGAGGACGAAGACCAGCGCCGCCAGGGCGGCGACCACGCTGATGACCAGCGCTCCGCCCATCGTCAGGAGTCCCTGCTTCGCCAGATGGGACTGCGGACCATCGCGGCGGATCTGCTTTCCCATCTGCATCCGTCGCAGCAAACGGATGTAGGGGCCGCCGAGCACCAGACCGAGCAGGAACGCGGTGAGGAGCACGCCGAGGGCGAGGATCGGCATCAGTGACGCGTCACCACGCGGCTTTCCTGGCCGACGATCGCGTCGGCGAGCCGGTCGAGCGCGAGAGCCCGGGAGCCCTTGATCAGCACGGTGTCTCCGGGGCGCAGGAGACGGCGGAGCTGGAGCAGCGCGTCGGCGGCGTCGGCCGCGCGATGCGTCTCGCGGAGGCCCGCATCCTCCGCGGCACCGACGATCGTTGCCGCGAGGTCCCCCACGCCGATCAGGACGTCGGCCGCGCGCGCGGCGTCGCGGCCGGCCTCCTCGTGGGCGTCGGCTGACATGGTGCCGAGCTCGAGCATGTCGCCGAGCACCGCGACGCGGCGCGTGCCCGTGCCACGCAGGACGGCGAGCGCCGCGTGCACGGCGGCGGGGCTCGCGTTGTACGAGTCGTCGATGACCGTCACGCCGGGGCCCCGCCGAACGCTCATGCGGTGCGCCGGCCGCTCCATGGTCTCGACGCCAATGCCCGCCTCCTCGAGCGGCACGCCGAGCGTCACGGCGGCGCCGATCCCGGCGAGAGCGCAGCTCACGAGGTGCCGGCCGGGAAGCGGCAGGTGGACGGACGCCTCCTGGTCCTGCCAGCGCACACGGAAACGCGTCCCTGCCAGTCCCCCATCTTCGATCGTCGTGGCGCGGAGCTCGCTGTCTGCGCCCTCTCCGAAGAGGACGACGGGGGCCCCGGTCCGCGGGGCGAGGGAGCGCGCGCGCGGATCGTCGCCGTTCAGCAGCGCGACGCCGTCCTCGGGCAGCGCCTCGATGAGCTCGGCCTTGCCGGCCGCGATCGCCTCGACGCTCGGCGTGCGGGAGAAATGCGGTGGCCGGTCGGGGATCGCCATGATGATCCCCACCTTGGGCCGGACGAGCCTGCAGAGGTCGGCGATCTCCCCCGGGACGTAGAAACCGAGCTCGACGACCGCGACCTCGTGACTTGCCTCGGCCGCCAGGAACGTCAGCGGCACGCCAAGCTCGTTGTTGAACGACGCGGGCGAGCGCAGCACCCGGTACCTCGCGCCGATCGCTCCGGCCGCGGCCTCCTTCGCGGTGGTCTTGCCGTGGCTGCCGGTGATCCCGACCGCCGGTATCGGGTGCGCATCGCGTTGGGCGTCCGCCAACCGCCGGAGTGCGAGCGGCACGCTGGGGACCTGGATGAGCAGCGCCTCGGGAGGGATGTCGGGGGGCAATCGCTCCACGAGCGCCGCGGCGGCGCCGGCCCGGAGCGCGTCGGCCACGAAATCGTGGCCGTCCCGCTTGTCGCGCAGGGCGAAGAACACGGAACCGGGGGCCGCGGTGCGCGAATCGATGGCGCCACCGCCGAAGTTCATCTCGCCGCGGGCCGCGCCGCGCACGATCCGCCCGTCGGTCGCGGCGAGCAGCCGCTCGAGGGTGAACACCGCGGGAAATGCTATGGGCTCTCGAACGCGGCTCGAAGGGCGCCGGCGCGCCGCGCTACCGACCGCGGTCTGGCTGCACGCGCGCGTATCGCAGCGCGTCGAGGGCCATGCCGCGGAACGCAGCCATGGCCGTCAGCGTGCCGAGAAGCTTGGACTGCGGACGCTCGAGCACGATCACCGCGACGAAGCGAGGATCCTCGGCGGGCGCGAAGCCGGCGAATGAGCTCACGTACTGGTCATCCAGGTACTTGCTGTCCGGACCGGCGATCTCCGCGGTGCCCGTTTTCCCGGCGACGCTGAACCCGGTGATCGAGGCGTTCTTCGCGATGCCGTTGTCGACGGTCGACAGCAGCATGCGGCGCAGGGTCGCGGCGGTGTCCGCGGAGATGACCCGGCGGATCGCGACCGGCGCGGTGCGGTGCTCCCCGTCCGCATCGCGCCGGCTCGCGAGGATGTAGGGACGATAGAGGGTACCTCCGTTCGCGATGACCGCATAGGCGCTGGCGAGCTGCAGCGGCGTCACGGAGATGCCCTGCCCGAATGCGACCGTCCCGAGATCGACCGGGTACCACTCGGCGAGCGGACGAACCTCGCCGCTGGCCTCGCCCACGAGGTCGATCCCCGTCGGCGCGCCGACGCCGAACGCCTCGAGGTAGCGGTGAAGTGCCTCCGCGCCCAGCTTCTGCGCCACGAAGGCCGCCCCGGCGTTGGCCGATCGCTCGAGGATCTGGGTGACCGTCGTGACGCCGTAGGACTTGCCGAGAGCGTTATGGAGGACGCGGCCGCCGACCACCGTGTATCCGACATCGTTGTAGGTCGTGGTCGGCGTGATCACGTGCTGGTCGATCGCCGCAGCGATCGTGATCGCCTTCATCGTCGAGCCGGGCTCGTAGACCAGGCCCGTCGCGTGGTCGCGCAGGGCCTGGCTGTCGGCGACGGCGAGGTGCCCGGGGTCGAACGAGGGAGACGACGCCAGCGCCAGCACCGCGCCGTCGTGCGGATCGAGCACCACGACGCTCCCGCCGGTCGCCTTCTCCTTCTTAATGGCCAGCCCGAGCTCGCGCTCGGCCGCGGCCTGGATGGCCAGGTCGAGCGTCAGCGTGAGGTCGCTGCCGTCGCGGGGCGGGATCGCCGAACGCAGGCCGACGGCGAGAGTCCGGTTCGCGGGGTCACGCTCGACCACCAGGCTTCCGGGAACGCCGCTCAGCACGTCGTCGTAGCGCCCTTCGATGCCGGACCGTCCGACGCCCTGGTCGTCGACGAAGCCGAGCACGTGCGCCCCGATCGCGTCGTTCGGGTACAAGCGCTTGGGCTCGAGCTCGAATCCCAGTCCCGGAAGGTCGAGTGCCGCCACGGCGTCCGCGGCGGCCTCGGGAAGCCGCCGGCGCAGGTAGAGCCACTCCGCGCCTGAATCGAGGCGCTCGCGGACGTCGCTCGCGGCCATGCCCAGTAGCGGAGCGAGCGCGCTCGCCGCGGCCCGATGGTCGGGCATGCGGGCCGGGATCGCGTACAGCGATCGCAGGGGTACCGTCGTCGCGAGGATCGCGCCGCTGCGGTCGCGGATGACCCCGCGGCTCGCGGCGAGAACGAGATCGCTGCGGATCTGGTCCGTGGCCTGGGCCAGGAGTTTGTCGCGGCCGAGGGTCTGCCAATAGGCGGTGCGCAGGGAAAGCACCACCGTCGCGACCGCGAACAGCGCGAACAGCACGCGCAGGCGACGGTGCTTCACCGGCTCCAACGCTTCCTCCTCGCCGCGACGCGTGTGATCAGCGCTTGATCGTGAGCGACTCCGGTGAGACGACCGTGACCTGGGCCGGATGCACGAGCCCGAGGCGCTGTGCCTCGGTCACGATGCGGGTGGGCGAATCCAGGCGCGCGATCTCCACTTCGAGCAGCGCGTTCTGCCGGCGCAGCTCATACCGCTGCTGCTGCAGGCGTTGGCTTTCGTATCCCGACACCGAAAGCGTGGTCGTGCCAGAGACGTAGACCAGCGCGACGAAGAAGAAGACGAGGATCGCGGTCGCGGCGATCGCGAAGGAGCGGAGCTCCCAGGCCCCGCGCGCCAGCCGGCGGGAGGATCGTGGCGGGACGCGCGTCCCGGCCGTGCGCCGCGCGGCGCGGACCGGACCACGCGCTCCGGTCACGCGCATGGCC
>JALYKU010000095.1 GCA_030774595.1 Chloroflexota bacterium
CATCTGGAGCGCGCCGCGCGGGCGCGACGAGCGGAAGTACACGTTCGGCAGCGTCGTGACGATGTGCAGGTGCTTCGTGCGCGGGAGGTAGACCGCGAACGCCAGGATCGTCACGACGTGAGCCCACCAGGCTCCCGCGAAGATCGCGGGGCCGGCAGTTGTCGGGATGAGCGCTGCAAGAAGCGCTGCGACCGGTGGCGCCACGTGCAGCAAGCGTCCTCCGAGCTCATCTCTCGTCGCGGCTTCAGCCGCGGACTCGAACACGAGCAGCGTGAGCATCAGGAAACCGATCAGGGCCAGGATCACGTAACCCTCGGGCATGCGATGCATCCGCGGCGGGCGCAGAACCGCTCGGCGGAACACCGCGACGATGACGGACACGAGCACGGCGACGGCGAAGATGTCGAGTGTCCACGCGTAGGCAGTCGTCTCTGTGAACGGCATCTGCCAACCGAGGATCCCCCGGAGGAGGAGATCGGCGCTGCCCCACGTGATCACGAGGAAGCCCCAGAAGATCAGCGCATGTCCGATGCCGCGAAGGTAGTACGGGCGCTTGAGCAACTTGCGCTGGCCGAGGTAGACCACGATCTCGTCGCGCAGGCGCTGCCACGGATGGTCGATGCGCTGCTCGTCGCGGCCGAGCCGAAGGAGGCGGTAGAGGACCCAGACGCGATATCCGAACGCGCCTGCGGCCGCGAGCGCGAGAACGAGGAGCACGATCGCCCAGATGCCCTGCGTCGGCGCTATCACTGCTTCAGGATCTCCTCGGCGATGACGAGATTCATGATCTCGCTCGTCCCCTCATAGATCTCGGTGATCTTCGCGTCACGGTAGTGGCGCTCCGCGGGGAAGTCGGTGAGGTAGCCGTAACCGCCGAAGATCTGGACGCACTCGCGCGCCGCGCGAACGGCGACGTCGCTCGCGAACAGCTTCGCCTGGGCGGCCGCGAGGATGTGATCTTCGCCGCGGTCCTTCAAAGCGGCGGCGCGCCACACCAAGAGGCGCGCGGCGTCGATCTCCGTCGCCATGTCCGCGAGCTTCCACTGGATCGCCTGGAACTCGACGATCTTCTTGCCGAAGGCCTCGCGCTCCTTGGCGTACGCGAGCGAGTCCTCGAGGCATGCGCGCGCGATGCCCACCGCCTGCGCGGCGATGCTGATGCGCCCGCCGTCAAGCGTCGAGAGCGCGATCTTGAACCCGTCGCCCGCCGCACCGAGCAGATTCGCGGCAGGGACGCGGCAGTCTTCGAACAGGAGCTGCGCGGTGTCGGAGCCGCGGATCCCAAGCTTGTGCTCCAGCTTGCCCACGCTGAACCCGGGCGTGCCCTTCTCGACCACGAACGCGGCGATGCCACGGTGACGCGCCTTCGCCCGTTCGCTGCCGCCTGCGGATCCAGCTCCATCCGGCTGCGTCTGCGCGAAGACGAGCGCGATGTCGGCGCTCGCTCCGTTGGTGATGAAGTTCTTCGTCCCGTTCAGCACCCACACGTCGCCGTCGCGTCGCGCGGTGGTGCGCATCGCCGCGGCGTCACTGCCGGACGCGGGCTCTGACAGCGCGAAGCACCCGAGCTTTTCGCCGCCGGCCAGTGGCCGCAGGAAGCGATCCTTCTGCGCGTCGCTGCCGTAGTGCAGCAGAGGGTCGCACACGAGCGAGACGTGGGATGACATGATCACCCCGGTCGAGGCGCAGGCCCGATTGATCTCCTCCGTGACGAGCGCGTAGCTCAAGGCGTCGAGGCCGGCGCCGCCGTACGACTCGGGGATGTAGATCCCGAGGAAGCCGAGCGATGCCATCTCCGCGATCAGCTCCGGCGGCACTTTCCCCTGCTCGTCGATCTCGCGCGCTCGCGGCAGGACCTTCTCACGCGCGAAGTCGCGTGCGGTCCGCTGCGCTAGCTCCTGCTCTTCGCTGAGCGCGAGATCGAACCCGGTCCCGGTCTCAGTGGTCGTGACCATGTCCGTGCCCATGCTCGTCATTCGCGTGGAATCCGACATACCGGCCATCGGGGTCGCGTGCGAAGAAGAAGTCGCCCTGGAACTCACCAACGGCGCAGCCGGCGGCGCGTGCGCGCGCGTACGCGGTGGCGACGTCATCGATGCCGAACCAGACCACGAAGCCACGCTGTCCGCGCACGTCCGGCTCGGTCTGGCGATCGTCGGGGTCGTGCACGACGAGCTGCGCGTTCTCGGCCGCGAGCCAGGTCGCGTCGCCTTCCGCTTCGGCCTTGAGCCCGGCGATCTCCGTGTAGAAGCGCACGACCTCGGATCGCTTCGCGGTGAACGCCATCACCGGGCCGACGCTGGGCACGTGCTCGTCGCTCACGTCGCCTCCACCGCGAGTGCGACCGCCTCGCCGCCGCCGAGGCAGAGCGACACGACGCCGCGCCGCTTGCCTCGCGCTCGCAGCGCGTAGAGCAGCGTGACCAGGAGACGCGCGCCCGATGCGCCGATCGGGTGGCCGAGCGCGACGGCGCCGCCGTTGACGTTGAACTTTTCCTCGGGGATCCCGAGCTCGCGGCGCACGCCCTCGATGCCGCTGAAGGCTTCGTTGACCTCGAAGAGGTCGACCGAGTCGACGCTCCAACCAGCGCGCTCGAGAAGGCGTGTGATCGCGCCGCTCGGCGCGAGGAGAAAGAGCTCGGGCTCGCGCGCGTACTGGGCCTGCGCGATCACTCGCGCC
>JALYKU010000096.1 GCA_030774595.1 Chloroflexota bacterium
CCTTCTGCGCGCGCCGCGCGAGTTGGTCCTTCCAGCCCTCGTTCGGGTTGGCGATCCGCATCGACCCGCCGATCGGGTCGACGTCCATCGTCGTCCCGCGCAGCAGCTCCGCGCTCTTCGGGTCGACGAGGACGCGCAGTCCCGGGTAGTCGATCGCGATGTCGTCCGGTGGCTGTCCCAGCGCGTCGACGAGCACGAACTCGTACTCGAACGTCGCACCACGCCGCCCCTTGATCCCGATCCGCAGGTGGTCCTCGGGCCGCCCGGCGCTCTTCCGGACCGCGTCGATCTTCTCGAGCGCGGCTGACGTCACGGTCAGGAGGGCCTGCTCGGTCACGCGTCAACTCTAGGCGTGCTGACACTGATACTTGTCTTGTGTCAGTGAAGCGCGTACTGCTGCTCCTTCCGACGACGACGTATCGCACCGCAGACTTCCTCGACGCGGTCAGCGGGCTCGAAGTCGAGGTCGTCGTCGGATCGGAGCGCACCCCCGCGCTCGCGGGTCTGATGGAGGGGCGCGCGCTGCGCGTCGACTTCCGCAGACCGGACGCGGCGGCGCTGGCGATCGCCGGCTACGCGCGCGAACGGCCGCTCGACGCGATCGTGCCCGTCGACGACGAGGTGACGCTCGTCGCAGCCAGGGCCGCCGCCGCGCTCGGTCTGCCGCACAACCCCGTCGCGGCGGTGGCCGCGAGCAAGGACAAGGAGCGTACCCGCCAGTGCCTCGTGGCCGCGGGACTGCGCGCGCCGCGCTTCACGACCTTCCGCGCCGACACGGACCCGCAGGAGGCGGCACGCGCGATCGCCAGTGGCTCGTGCGGCGTGGCCTTCCCGTGCGTGGTCAAGCCGCTGGACCTGTCCGGCAGCCGCGGCGTCATCCGCGCCAACGACGAGCGCTCGCTCGTGAGCGTATTCGCGCGCGTCGCGGCGCTCGTGACATCGCCCGCGGTGTGCCCGCCGGGCGACCGGCCACAGCGCATCCTCATCGAGGACTTCATCGCCGGCAGCGAGGTCGCGCTCGAGGGGTTGCTCCGCGCAGGCACGCTCGAGGTGCTCGCGATCTTCGACAAGCCCGACCCGCTCGACGGCCCGTACTTCGAGGAGACCATCTACGTCACGCCATCGCGGCTGCCAGCAGAGACGCAGGACGAGATCGCGCGCGAGGCACAGGCCGCGACGCGTGCGCTCGGACTCACCGAAGGTCCGATCCACGCAGAGCTGCGCTTGAACGATGCCGGCGCATGGGTGCTCGAGGTTGCGGCGCGCTCGATCGGCGGGCTGTGCTCGCGCACGCTGCGGTTCGGCGCGGGCATCTCGCTCGAGGAGCTCATCGTCCGCCACGCGGCGGGCATCCAGATCCCGACGCTCGAGCGCGAGCGCCGCGCTGCGGGCGTGATGATGCTGCCCATCGCACACCGCGGAACGCTTCGAGAGATCCGCGGTCAGGACGACGCCAAGCGCGTGCCCGGGATCGCGGGGCTCGTCATCACGATGGTGCCGGGCTCCGAGCTCGTCCCGCTGCCGGAGGGCGACCGCTATCTCGGGTTCCTGTTCGCGCGCGCCGAGACGCCGGAGGACGTCGAGCGTGCGCTGCGCGAGGCGCATGCGAGGCTCAAAACGGTGCTGGAGCGGCCTCGGGCGACACCGCTCGCGCAGTTACGGGGGCCTTCTTAAATGGCTCTGCCGTTCGGGGCGCACGTCCCATGGACCGATCGGAGGACCCGGCGGTGCGGTGCGACATCCGTCAGTCGTGGACGGGTCTTTCGTCAGGATCCCCGCTCCGATTCGCAGTGAACCCACCGAGGCTGACGCTGCTTGACGACGACTGAGTTGAGGCCCTCTAGTCGCACGCATCCTTCGGCGACCACAGCCAGCGCACGAGTCCGCGCGATCCACCCGCGGCGGCGGGCACGCTTGCGACACGAGCCATCGAGCGGGACGACCGAGGGGCATAACCCGCCACACCCTGACACGAGGTGGAGGCGATGGCCGCGAGAACGACAGCGAAGAAGCCGTTGAAAAAGCCAGCAGCGGAGGCCGCGCCCACGAAGACCAGCGGACGGCCCGGATCTCTCTGCAGCGCATCCCGACCCGTTCGACGACCTCGCCAAAGCCAGCCGGCTCCTCGCGGCCGAGGTCACGCGAACCAATGCCCTGGAGTCGCTCGTCATCGCCGGCTTCGTCCGCGGCCTGTCGACCCGCGACGTCGAGGCCGCGCTCGAAGAGGCCCTCGGTCCCGAGGCCGCGGTGGCGCGCTCGACCGTCTCGCGCATCTGCGAGCAGATCAAGCGCGACCTCGATGTCTGGTGCCGGCGCGACCTGCACGACCTCGCCCTCGACTACCTCTTCCTGGACGCCAGCTGCTTCAAGATGCACCCCACCAGCGAGAAGGCCGAGCCGCTGCTGTGTGCCTGGGGCATCACCACCACCGGCCAGAAGGGCCTTCGTCGGCCTCAGCTACGGCGCGGCCGAGAGCGAGACGGCCTGGCGCGACTTCCTGCGCGACCTGGGTGCGCTCGTCGCGCACCTGTACTTCCCGGTCGAGCACCGCCTGCGCGTCCGCCACACCAACCTCCTCGAGCGCACCTTTGGCGAGTCGCGCCGCCGGGTGAAGGTCATCGGCCGCCTGCCGGGCGAGGAGAGCTGCGTCTCGCTGGTCTGGGCCGTCCTCGATCGCGCCAGCCGCGGCTGGCGCGGCCTCACGATGACCCCCGAGGGCATTCGTCTGCTGCAGGACCTTCGACGCGAGCTCTTCCCGACGCGACCACGGAAGGAGGTGCGAGCGCTACGCCGCGAGGCGGCGTGACATCATGCGATCGGAGCCAGCGCTCGTCGGCGAGTTACACCAACAAAGGGACGCGACCTCGAGATAAGACGCCACGCAACTGGAGCGTCTCGCCCAGGCCCTCCACCGCGATCCCATCGGCAAACACTGGCTGGTTCAACCCCGGTCGGGCTGGCGACCTACATGGCCGGACCGGTCTGCTGCCTCCGTTATCGAGGCGCGCTCGTGGCCGAGCGCGTCCTTACGGTGATGTCTTTGGTAGCCAGACTCGCAGGTCTTTAGTAGCAGGCACATCGGTGTGTGCACGGCGGTAAGGTTCGGCCGCCTCGGCGGACATATCGCGGCGCGAGATCCCGTCGTATGACCGGCGAGCGGCCCGCCGATCGTAGCGGGTGTGGCCGAGCATCTTGCACGTCAGGCACCTGAGCATGATCTCGGCGTTTTGTGCGGCAGTCGCCCGATCGCCTACCGGCGAATTCCGCGTCAGTTTCAGCGTGCCTGACGTCTCACCGATCCGTACGCGACGCGCTGAGCAAGCGACCTGCTCGAGATCACGCGCTCGAGGTGCGACAGCGTTCATTGAAGCCGGGTGACCGCCAGGTCGCTGCGCCCAGCGACAATCGCGGCGCGGACGAAGGGCGCGCTACGCCAAGGAACGGCACGTAGCCGAACTCCTCGATGTCGCGCTCGTGGGACGACGGCACCCCGATCGGGTCGCGTACCCGCTGCCTCGTCACGGCGGTCCCATGGGATTGGGACGACGCATCCTGCGCCTGTACGCGATCCGTCGAGCGCGGTCCGCGTACCTTTGTCAGGACTCTACGCACGCGATGACGGTGGAAGGTCACGGTACGCGGCTCGCGAGCGCGGAACAATGTTCGGTGACAAGGAGGCCTGGATGACCGACCAGATCAGCCCGAAGCAGTTCCACGAGGCCGAGGGCGTCGAGGATTGGCGCGTGCTCGGCGACGGTGCGTCCGCGTACTTCCAAACCGGGTCGTTCGCGGCAGGCGCCCGGCTCGTGCAGGCGATCAGCGAGTTGCCGGGCGTCGACGACCACCACCCCGACGTTGACTTGCGGCGCGACGGCGTGACCGTGCGCCTGATCACGATCGCCGACGACTACTACGGGATGAGCCGGCGCGACATCGAGCTGGCCCGCCAGATCTCGGCAGTTGCCCGAGAGTTGGGCCTCTCTGCCGACCCGTCGGCGGTCCAGAGCCTGCTTGTCATCCCGGGCACGACCGTTACCGCCGAGGTGATGCCGTTCTGGCTGGCCGTGCTCGGGTATGGGCCTCGCCGCGACAGCCCGACGAGGACCTCGTCGATCCGCGCAGTCGGGGGCCGTCGTTCTGGTTCGAGCAAATGGGTGAGCCGCGCCCGGACGGCGGCGGCGCGATCCACGTCGCGATATGGGTGCCGTACGAGCAGGCGGAGGCTCGCATCGCGGCCGCGCTCGCCGCGGGCGGCCGGATGGTACGCGACGAGTTCGCGCCCTCATGGTGGACGCTGGCCGATGCGGCGGGCAACGAGGCCGACATCGCCACCACGATGCGCCGCGACTGAGCGGCTGCACCGGCGCGAGCCCGAGGCCTGATCGCAGCACGTGAGCGCCGCCGACCAGAGCGCAGTTCGAGACCGCCCACCTGACGAACTAACTGCTCAGACGTGACGCACTAAACGCCGCGCCACAGCGGGACGCCCTCGGTAGCCCGGCTGGGATTCGAACCCATGACCTCTTCCTTGAAAGCGATGAGGTCAAAAGAAGCGTCGATCTGGTGAAGGCGCGGGACAACCAGCTGTCGTTCGAGGGCTCACCGCCTTGCCCTCGCGGTGAAGCGGCTACCAAAGCTTCGCCGTGCGCCTTCGCGGAGGACCTCTCTAAGTGGTCAGCTGACATCGCGTACCGCACGCATTACCACATACACGACGGCCGACCGGGCCCTAACTTTGCTACCGTCCTCCTATGGTGACAGTGGCGCCGGCGCTCCAGCAGCCATTCGGCGTCAAGGAGCGGAGATCGTGGGGCCCGGTGCTCGCCGCAGCGCTGGCGTTCGGGGCATGCGGACCGACGAACACGGGAAGCGAGTCGAGTCCGAGCACGGTCCCGGCGACGTCCGCTCCGCGCACTGCCGCGTCCGCTGCCGCCTCTACCGCCCCGCCCAGCGCGTCGCGGGTCGTTTTGCTCGAGGCGCCGCTACCGGGAGAGCCGACGGTCACCCTCTATCTCCCCTACCTGACGAAGACGCTCGGCGGTCCTGCAGGTTGGGAGACACCGTTCATCATCCAGAACGCGGACACCTTCAGCACCGACCTCGAGCTGAGCTTCTACGCGATCTCCGACGGCGTCCTCGTCGCGCGCAGGATTGTGCGCGGACTACAGCCAGGCGCGTCGTACGCCGACCGGCCGAACCACGACCCCGACCTCACCGACAACGCGGCGTACTCCGGGGTCGTACGCAGCTTCGGGGCGAAGGTCGTCGCGGTCGTGAACGAGCAGCGCGGCAGCGGCGCTCGATTCGAGGCCGACTCCTATGTCGGCGCGTTCGCGAGTCTTTCCACCGTGTTCCTCCCAAGCGTCGCCCGGCGGGTCGACGGCTTCGTCTCGCAGATCGTCGTGCAAAACATCGGCGCGCAGCCGACCGTCGCGAGCGCCGCATTCCTCTCCACCGACGGCGCCCGCACCGCTACCCTCACGCGAACGATCCAACCGGGTCGATCGGCCCTCATCGATCTCGCCGCAGAGGCTGCTCTCACCGATGGCGTCCGCTACGCCGCGCGCATCACCGCCTCCGAGCGGGTCGTGGCCATCGTGAACAGCCATCGCGATGAGCCCACAGATGGCGCGCCGATGCTGTACGCGTACAACGCCCTGCTCGACGGCGCGAATACGGTGTTCGGCCCCTACGCGGTGAAGAACGTGCCTGGTGTCGGCAAGGGGAGCAGCGCCGTCAGCGTGCAGAACATGGCCAGGACCGCGGCTCAGCCGAGCCTCACCTTTACCCCGCTCGGTGGCGGCTCGAGCACTCGCTTCGACGGCCCGACGCTGGCGGCCGGGGCGCCTTGGTCATTCGACCTGCGCTTCAGGAATGGCGACCCAGAGCAACCTATCTGCGGCGCTCAGCCCTCCGCCGGCTGCCTCGGCGACGGCGAGTATTCGTTCGTGGGCGGCGCCCCCGGCGAACAATTCGCGGCGCTGGTGACCGTGATCGGCACGACGACGGCCGCCGCGTATGCCGCGCTCACGCGGCCGACCGCCTACTTCCTCCCAAACGTGACGCGCACGCTTGGCGGGCGCGACGGCTGGACGACGCCGATCATCGTGCAGAGCATCGACGCCGGCGGCCTCACGCTCTCGTGGTACCGCTTCTCCGACGGCGGTCTGGCGGTCACGCAGACGCTCGCGGCCACGCCGGGGGCTGCGCTGCGGATCGATCCGCGCGACGTCGCGGGTCTGAATGAGGATGCGCAGTACGCCGTGCTCGTCGCCGGCAACGGGGGGCGCCTCGTCGCGGTCGTGACCGAGCTGAACTTCTCCGGCGGAGACGGCGCGGCCATCTACGGAGGCTTCTCTCGCTGAGATCAGTCCCAGCGCGCGTGATCGTCGCGCGATGGCGCGCACCGACAGCTCGCCCGGCATCGACGTTCACCCCGATGGCTGGATGATGGTGTTGCGCAGGACGCCGATCCGCTCGACCTCGACCTCGACCACGTCGCCGACCTTCATGAACTCGGGGGGCCTGCGCGCGTAACCAACGCCCTCCGGCGTGCCGGTCGCGATCACGTCCCCCGGCCAGACGGTCATGCCGATCGACAGCTCGGCGATGATCCGCGCGGCGGTGAACACCATGTGCCGCGTGTTCGAATCCTGCTTCGTCACGCCGTTCACCCGCGAGGACACGCGCAGCCCCTGCGGGTCCGGGATCTCATCCGCCGTGACGATCCACGGACCGAGCGGGCAGTGGGTGTCGAAGTTCTTGCCCTTGAACCACTGGCTGCCGTGTCGCTTCTGCTGGAAGTCCCGCACCGAAACGTCGTTCGCGCAGGTGTAGCCGAAGACGTGCTCCAGGGCGCGCTGCTCGGGGATGTCGCGGCCCTCACGTCCGATCACCACGGCGAGCTCGACCTCCCAGTCGAGCTCCGTCGAGACTGGTCCGGGATGCCGTACGCCGGCCTCCGGGCCGACGACCGTGCCGGGATTCTTGCTGAAGAAGGCCGGATGCGCGGGCACATCCCCCGGACCGGTGTCTCCGCGCACGAGTGTTCCCTCGGCGAAGTGCTCGGAGTAGTTCCAGCCGACGCAGAAGATGTTGCGACGTGGCCGCGGAATGGGGGCGAGCAAGCGCGTGCTTTCGAGCCGCACCGCTCCGGTGCCCTCACGCGCCAACGCGCGCGCACGGTCGAGCGCAGCCGGCCCACCCGCGATGAGGGCCGCCATATCCTCGGCGACCGGGACGATGCGTTCACCCTCGATGGCGCCCACGCGCGTCCTCTCGCCGGCCTGGAACGTCGCGAGCCTCATGGGTGCGCCTCCGCGAAGCGTCGCGGTGGCGGCCGTCGCCTGCGGATCAACGCGCGGTCCCCACGGCAGCACGGTAACAAAGTCGGTTCGCGGCCCTTCTCGGTCGCGACGCGGAACGCGCGGATAATTCGGCGAGTGCCCCTGGATCGTCGGACGTTCCGCAGCGTGATGGGCGCGTTTCCGACCGGCGTGATCATCGTCGCGACCGTCGACGCCCACGGATCCCCGAAGGGACTGACGACGCAGGCATTCATCTCGCTCTCGACCGAGCCGCCGCTCCTGCTCGTCAGCGTCGACAAGGCCGCGCGAACGCTCGGCGCTCTGCGGCACACGGGCGCCTTCGTCGTGAATTTCCTGGCGTCAGGACGGGAGGACCTGTCGACGCTGTTCGCTTCGAAGACCGAGCACAAGTTCGGGACCGTCCGCTGGCGCCCTTCCACCATCGCGAAGGGCTCGCCCATCCTGGCTGAGGACAGCGTCGCCTGCGCGGAATGCATCGTGACCCAGGCGATGGGGACCGGTGACCACTGGATCTTCATCGCATCGGTGGAAGGGGCCACGCTCTTCGGTGGAACGCCCCTCATGTATTACCGGGGCACATACGCCAGTTGGCCCGAGGAGAGGCCCGCTCCGCGAGAGCTCTAGCGCGTTCCCCCACGCTGTCCGGCCCGGTCAGGGTCGCGGACGCAACACCGTCACCGCGAGGCACGCCGGACATGCGGCCTCGGTCCACGAACGCGCGGCGTCGCGGTCTCCGCTGCCCGCCCGGCGCCGCATGGCCACCCACGCCGCGAGGCCCGCGAGCGCGACGAGCAGCAGCAGCGCGAGTCCCGGTGCGGTGTAGCGCTCGAGGAGCGTGATCGCCGCGGGACCCACCAGATAGCCGAGCGCGATGTGCCACCCGTAGAAGGCGAGCGAGCCAAGGGTCGTGGCGATGGTGAAGGGCACGAAGCGCAGCCGCGCCAGTCCCGCGGCGGGGATCACCGCGGCGCGCGCGCCCGGGATATTGAGCCCGACGAACGCGGCTCTGGCACCTCCGGCCCGAAGCCGCCCGACCGAGCGGTCCAGGCGCTCCGCGGGTATGCCGACGGCCGACGCGATCCGGTACACGACCGCGCGGCCGACGCTGCGCGCGAGCACGAACTGGATGGAGCCGCCGATGAGAACGGCGAGCGCAAGCGCTCCGACCAGCGCCGGCAGCGAGTACGCCGCGGACGCGATCTGGATGCCCGCCGCGATCATCAGCAGGTCCGACGGTATCGGGACGGGCACGCCGATCTCCTTGACGAGCATGATGACGAAGATGGCGGCGATCCCATAGCTGGAGGCGAACGAGAGGTCCACTCGATGCCGACGCCGCCGCTCAACGGCCCTTGCGGGCGAGGATGGCCGCGAAGAGGATCGTGAACAGCACCGAGGCCGGCAGCACGACAACGACCAGCGGGGTGACCGGTCCGCGCGTGGCCTCGAACGCGCTCGCGAGGGCGGCCATGCCGTTGAAGACGAGCGCCATGACGGTCGGCAGCCGCATCTCGCGCCAGCGGGGCGCGAAGAGCTCGACAAGGCCCATCGCGGCGTAGCCCAGGGTCGCGGCGCCCGACTGCCGGAAGATGTATGCGTCCCGGCCGCTGTATCCGAAGGCGTTCGAGAAGAACCCGACGAACTCGGGCAGTGTGCCGAACAGGGCGGCGACAGCGGTCGCCAGGCCGACGGCCCAGAGCGTCCAGCCCGCGACGTCCCGAGCCGCGCCCGCCTGAATGCCGTGGCGCGCGAGGAGCCAGGCCGTCACCCCGATGATGAGGATCGAGGCGGCCGCGATGACGAAGACGACGGGCTTTGCCTGACCGCGGACGACCTCGATCGCTCCCGCGAGGATCGAAACGACGTTGAACACGAGCACGGCGATCACGATCGGCCGAAGCGGCCCCCACCAACCGTCGCGCAGTCCGAGCCCCAGGGCGACTGCGTAGCCGAACGTCGCCGATCCCGCGAGGCGATAGATGTAAGCGTCCTGACCGGAGTATCCAGTGAGCGAAGCGAAGGTCTCCGGAGCGAGATATGGCGCCAGTCCGAAGAACGCGCCACCGGCAAGGGGGATCAGCAGCAGCAGACGCTCGAGAGAGGTCAGCCGCGTCTCGCGACGGTCGTCGGTCTCCACGCGGGTTGAGGATGCACCAAACGAGATGAGTTGGCGCGGCCGGCTGATCGCGCGCCCGGTCAGTTCCTCGAGGTAGCGGAGTGCAGCGCGCCCGCCAGGGTGATGCCCACGACATCGAGCAGCTCGTCCAGGGTGAACGGTTTGCGCAGATAGCCATCGACGCCGAGCTCGCGCGCTGCGCGCGGCAGGTCGAGCCCCGCGCTGAGGAGGACGATCGCGGCCGAATGGCGGACGGTCGTCCGGTACGCGTGCAGGAACGACCTGCCGTCCATCACGGGCATTTGGAGATCCAAGAGGATGAGCGCAGGCGGAGCGCTCGCGACCGCCGCCAGCGCCGCTGCCCCATCGGCCACCGTCGTGACGGTGTAGCCCTCGAGGAACAGGACTTCACGTACGAGGTCGGTGACGGCCGCGTCGTCTTCGACGACGAGCACCCCGTCCGGCGGGGCCTCGAATGCCGGCAAGGTCCGAGGTGTTTCGGGGGAGGGTAGGGGCAGCGGTCCCAGCGCTCGTGCTCGCATGGCCACGGCTCACCTCGCTCCCCCGTTGGCGCTTGAACGTGCGCTTGGTCGTCTTAGCACAAGGCTACCCGCGGCGTGCTGGTCAGGATTACGTCGTGCAATCCGCGCCGCAGCGCGCCTTGCGGAGCCAGCTCCTGTGACCGTGCGTCATGCGGCGGCGGAGCAAGGCCCGTCTACTTGACGTACGCAAGAGAGGCGGTCCAGCAATGTCAGGTAGACGGACTCCCATCCAAGGTCCAGCGCGTGTCCTGTTGGCTGTCGGCGACAAGCACGTCGCGCAGGCGGCCGCGCTCGCGCTCGATCACGGCTCGTATGAGTCGAGGCTCGCGAATACGCTCGGCGGCACGCGACGCAGCTTGGCCGACTGGCTGCCGCACCTGCTCGTGCTCGACGTCGAGATGGAACAGGACCGGGCCATCGAGCTGATCGGACACCACGCGACCGACGGCACGCGACTCCCGGTGATCGCGGTCACCCGTCGCGGCGACCTCAGGGTCAAGCTGACGGCGTTCGATCGCGGCGCGGACGACATCATCTCGCTTCCACTCGTGCCCGAGGAGTTCGTCGCGCGAGTGCACGCGGTCATGCGCCGCGCCTACGGCGACAGCATCCCGTTCATGCCGGTCATCCGCATTCACGACCTCGAGATCGACCTCATCGCCAACCGCGTCCGCGTCGGCTCATCGGACCCACATCTGACCCCGACGGAGCAGGCGCTGCTGTACCTGCTGGCGGCCAACCCCGGTCAGACGATGAGCCGCGAGACCATCCTCGATGCGATCTGGGGCAGCGACTACGTCGCTGAGAGCAACCTCGTCGACCGCCACGTGCGCAGCCTGCGGGTGAAGCTGCAGAACAGCTGGCGCGAGCCCAGGTACATCGCCACCGTGGCCGGGAAGGGCTACCGCTTCCTGCCGTGACCCTCGCGCCCACCGCCGCCCATCCGCGTGTGACGACCGGTAACGACAAGCGCGCGCTCTGGCAGTATGTTGCATGTCGGCCGGGCATGCGTGCCGAGGGCTATGGGGAGTGAAGGCGTTGTCGTCTTCGAACGCGATCATCCACTTCGAATGCATCAAGCCGCCACATCGCGAGGCGCTGTCGCGCCGCGGGGTGGGCGGCCTCACGATCCACGATGGCGCGTGGGCGTACTGCGACGCGATGACCGCCGATCAGGAGCACGAGTGGGCCGCCACCGGCGGCGTTCCGCAGGCCGATCTGGTCCGCTGGAGCAAGCGGGCCTCGGGCTCGATCGCGGCCCAACTGGACTTCGGCGGCACCGCCGCGAAGGCCGTCGGCAAGGCATGGCCGGCGCCGCGCGCAACGTCGCCCGCCGCGCGGCATGCCGTGAAACGACCGACGGAGCGCGCGCCCCGCTGAGCCGGCGTCGTCCCTTCGGGGACGGCCGCGATCGCCGCTTGTGGCCAAGAGCGATGTGCGCGTTCCCACGCCTGGACTCGCCGCGTCGTAAAGTCCCGCATCGCGGGCGATCCGCTCCAAAGGAGTGAGGAAACGACATGATCCGGCGCCTGGTGAACCGCTTCTTCGATGCGCAGACCTGGGCCGACGAGGTCGGCGAGACAACGCAGAAGGTCATCCGTGCGATCTACCGGCCCGCGGCCGTGCGCGACCTGCTCCATGGCGTCTGGCTGGGTCACCCGCTGCACCCGCTGCTCAGCGATGTGCCGGTCGGAGCGTTCACCGCGGGGCTGGTGCTCGATCTGCTTACCGGCGCCTACCCGGGTCTGCACGACGGCGCCAACCTCGTGACGCTCATCGGATTCGTCGTGATGGCGGCGGCGATCTTGTCCGGCTTCGCCGACTACGTCGACCTCGAGGGTCGTGCGCGACGCTACGGGACGGTGCACGCGTTCCTCATGATCATGTCGGCCGCCTTCTACCTGTTCTCGTTGCTGGTGCGCTACGGATTCACGCCGGGCACCGTGTATCACTCCACGCTGACCGCGGTGCTCGGCTACGTCCTGCTGACGGTCGGGGCCTATCTCGGCGGAGAGCTGGCGTTCGGCTTCGGCGCGCAGGTCACGCGTCACGCGTGGCGCGGCGGAGGCGACAAGTGGCTGGCACTGGATGTGACCGATGTGCCCGAGGGCGCGCTCACAAAAGCGAAGGCCGGTACGCAGACGCTCGTCCTCGTGCGCAGCGGAGGCCAGCTGTTCGCGATGCACGACGTCTGCGCGCACCAGGGGTGCTCCCTGGCCGCCGGGACCATCGTGGGTGACGAGATCCAATGTCCGTGCCACGGCTCGCGCTATCGGATCCGCGACGGCGCTGTCGCCACCGGTCCGTCGGTCTTCGATCAGCCGGCTTATGAGGTCCGCACGGCGCAGGGCCGGCTCGAGGTGCGCCGGGTGGGGCCGCGATGACCCGCCCGTTAGGGGGGATCCTTCGCCGGCCACGAGGTGAGATGGGCGACCTCCGCTAGTGTGTTAGCCGCGTCGCGGCGGTGGGAGGAGATTCGATGAAGGATGCTGTCGAGCGGCTCGACGCGCTCATGACAACGCTCGTGAACGCCGATCAGACCGGGGCCGGCATCGAGCCGATGAAGGTGGCGGCGGAGCTCGGGAAGATCCGAGAGCTCTTTTATGTAGCGCCGACGGTGGTCCGCCGCGCGGAAGGCGGCCAGAAGCATTTCCGCTGCGAGTCGTGCGGCACGATCT
>JALYKU010000097.1 GCA_030774595.1 Chloroflexota bacterium
TCATCCACCACATGCCGACCGCGAGGATTGCCGACGCCAGGATGAGCGCTAGAAAACGCGCCGCCACGCAAGGATCTTCGGCCACCCGAAATCGCCACCACATCGAGGTGCCCCGCTCCCGAGCGAATCACAGCCGGAACCTTGGGTGTCGCCTTCTGGCGGAACTACGACACGTTCCTCCAGCCTCATCGACGCCCTCCACCGCCGAGCGCACTGCGAGATATTCGAAAAATAGAGCAAGTGTGATGTGGCTGGTTTGCGCAAATCGGCGCACGCGCCGTTCGGCGAACTACGAAGTGGGGCCCGCTTTCGCAGGCCCCACTTGACCTTTGTCGAGTCGGTATCGCTTTCGTCCCCTTCAGCGGGAAGACGTTCGCCGGGTTCTTCCTGCCGCCTTCTCGATGAAGGGTTCGCTCTGGTTGCGATCCGTGCTTAGCGCAAGAGCGTATTGCGCCGCGGCTGGTACGGTGCGTTCGGGAATTCACTGATTCGGGCCGCGGGGATCGAGCTTACGCTTGAACCTCCGCACGGAGGTGGAGATGACGCCGCACGCGTCCGTGGCAGGCGCCGATCGTGAGACGGCTCGGCAGTCTCGTGAAGCTCGAGGCCTGTCTCATCCCCTTGGCCGTCGGGAGCTGGTGTGTTCGACCTGCGGCTACGGGGTCGTGTGCGACCGTCATCCCGACCGTTGTCCGATGTGCGGCGGCGTGCAGTGGGAGTTCGCAAACTGGCGGCCCTTGGGTCCGGACCCCGTGCGCGGGCCGCGGGCGAAGGCGCGTGGACACGAAGGCGCAAAGCACCACGGCGGCCATGACGCCGGCCCCGGGAAAGGGAAGCCGTAGCGCGGGCCGGCGACAGAGGGGTAGGGAGGTGGCTCGGACGCGCAGACAGCGCGTCGCAGTCGTTCCGTCTCCGCCTGCGCCTGGTGGGCGCGCTCGTCCTGCTCGTCTTGCCCCTGGCGGCGGCGGCGTTGGCGTACGGCAGCTATGCCGCGGCGAACGAGCGGTCGCGGGCGGACACGCGCCTGGGAGCATCGCTCCGAGCCGCGGCCAGCGAGTACGCGCGGGCCCTCGACGACGCGCAGCTGCAGGCGATGCAGCTGGCGGACGCCCGAACGGTGCAGCGCGCGCTTCGCACCCGCGATCGGCGCGCACTCGAGCGCCTGCGGCGAGCGCACCCGAACACGCAGTTCCTGACCGGCGGGCGCCGAGGGGCGAACGCGCCCGGTGCGGTGCGCCGGTCAGTCGAGGTTCGCGTCGGCGCTCGCGCTGTCGGCACGGTTGTCGTCCACGTTGCCCTCGATCGCGCCCTGCTCACTCGGCTCGCGCACGCGGCCGGACTGCCGCAGCGGCAGGAGATCGCGGTCGCCGAGCGCGGCGGCCGTGTCGTGGCCTCCTCGGGTTCGCTCTCGGGGCCGCTCGTGCTCGCGGACGCGCGACCGCAGACCGTGAAGGTCGGCGGCGGGGACTACCGCGCTGCCGCCAGCGCCATCGCACCCGGCACGCGCCTCGGCGTCCTCGGCTCGATCGATGCGGTCGATGCGGCCGCGGCCTCGAGCCGCGACCGGATTCTCCGCTTCGGCCTGCTCGTGCTCGGAGCGGTCATGCTCATGGCGTACGCGCTGGCGCCCGCGCTCGCACGCGCGCGGGTCGCACAGCAACAGCGGGTCATCGCCGAGCGCGTGCTCGCGCATGTCGCCGACGGGGTGCTGCTGGTCGACGCGCGGGGGATCGTGCAGTTCTGGAATCGCGCCGCCGAGACGATCACGGGGCTCACGGCCGACCGCGTGCTCGGCTCCAGACTCGAGGAGGCGATCCCGGGCTGGCAGGTCGCCGTTTCGCAGATCCTCGTCGGGGACGCGGAGCGATTCGAAGACAGCTCGAGGTCGGCCAGCGTACCGCTCGAGCTCGAGGGGCGGGAGCACTGGCTTGCCGCCTCCGGCGTCCGCTTCGCGGACGGCACCGTCTACTCCCTCCGCGACGTCAGCGAGGACGAGCGCCTCGACAAGGCGAAGGCCGACTTCGTCGCGACCGTGTCGCACGAGCTGCGCACGCCGCTCGCCTCGGTCTACGGGGCGGCGCTCACGCTTCAGGAACACTTCACGCGCCTCGAGAAGCGGCCGCGCGATCGCTTGCTTCACCTCATCGTCGAGCAGTCGAACCGGCTCTCCGCGATCATCGACGACATCCTGCTCGCGAGCAGGCTCGATCGCGGTCGGCTCAACCTGGAACGCGAGCGCTTCGAGGCCGGCCAGATCGCCCGTACCATCGTCGAGGCGGCGCAGATCCAGGCGCCCGAGGGGATCCTGATCGAGCTTGCGGTGCCGCCATCGCTTCCCGACGCGACCGGTGACCCCGACAAGGTGGGCCAGGTGCTGGTGAACCTCGTCCAGAACGCGGTCAAGTACTCGCCCGGTGGAGGCCGGGTCGAGGTCGCCGTCGACCAGTTCCGTGATCACATCCGCTTCGAGGTGCGCGATCAGGGCCTCGGGATCCCCCTCGACGAGCAGGAGCGGATTTTCAAGAAGTTCTACCGGCTCGATCCGAACCTGACCCGCGGGATCGGGGGGACCGGCCTGGGCCTTTACATCTGCCACGAGCTCGTTCGCCGGATGGGCGGCGACATCCGCGTCGTCTCGGCGCCGGACAGGGGCTCGACTTTCTCGTTCGACCTGCCGGTCGCGAGGACCGCGGACCGCGTCACCGAGCCGGTCGGCCCGTCCTAGAGGACCGCACAAGCCGAGGAGGGGTGTCGAGTTCCGGG
>JALYKU010000098.1 GCA_030774595.1 Chloroflexota bacterium
AATCCGATGAGTGCCGCGGCCGCGAGGAATGTCACAAGATCGTGGGTAAATAGGAACACCAGATCGCCCACGGCGATCGCGGCGAGGCCAGCGGTGATGATGCGACGCCGGCCGATGCGATCGCCGAGCATGCCGCCCGGGGTCGCGACCATCAGGCCGGTGATCGACATCAGCGCGATCGCGGTCGCGATCGAGATCCCGCCGAGGCCCAAAGACGTTGCGGCGTACAGCGGGAGGATCGTGTTGCGGAAGCCGTGGCGGTTGATCATGTTGGCCACGACTCCGACATTCGTCGCGACGATCGCGACCGCGCGGGGCCGTCCGTAGAGAACGCGCGGATCGGGCGTGCTCGCGCGCGGGGCCGCGCTCTGTCGCGGGTGGATCCGCAGGAGCACCGGGATGAGGATGAGACCGGCGACCACGACCAGCCCCGCGGTCACCGCGAATGTCGCGCGCCAGCCCAACGCCGCGCCCACGATGCCGCCGACGAGCGGGTAGCTCGCGATGCCGACGTTGTTCGCGACATGGAAGAGGCTCATCACCTTGCCGCGGTTGGTCGCGGTCGCGGTGGCGCTCAGGCCGGCGAGGATCACGGTGGCCAGGATTCCCACGGAGACGCCGGCGCCGACACGCGCCGCAACGAGCATCTCGACGGTGCTCGCGTTCAGACCCAGCAGCGACGACAGCACCAGGAGTACGAGCGCGACGATGCTGAGACGTCTGTGGCCGAGCCGGTCGAGGAGGAATCCTGCGGGCAGATCGGTGATGAGTCGCGCGAGTCCGTACGAGCCGACGATCACACCGGCGGTCGCGATGCTCACGCCGAAATCGTTCCGGATGTCCGGCAGTAGCGGCGTGAGGATGTTCGTCGCCGCGATGATGAGGAACAGCGAGCCCGCGAGGAGGAACGACTCGCGCGAGATCGTGACCCGCTCCGTTGCGGGGCGCTCCTCCGCGAGGGCCGCGCTCACTTCGACTCCGCGGCCAGCGCGGCCGCAACGTCCTCCACACGCAGTCGTTCGGGCGACGTCGCGAGCTCGCGCCGCGACGCGAGCGCGCGCAGGACGAGCTTGCGAACCCGTCGCGCGTCGAGATGCGCGGCGACGCACGCCTTCGCGAGCGGACCGAGCGCGGCGCCGTCGAGGCGTGAGGCGCCGACGACCTGTTCGAGCGTGTCGCGCAGTATCTGCTCGACCGCGGCGGCACTCGGAAGCGCGATGTTCTCGACGAGATCGGCGCGCGAGAGGAACGCGGCGTCCACGCCGACGGAGTGGTTCGTCGTCGCGACGAAGGTGAGGTTGGGGCAGGCGCGCGCGACCTGGTCGATGCCCGCGAGAACGGCGTCGGTCGCGCGATGCACGTCGACGGGGTTCGTCTCCAGCGACGCGCCGCTGCGGTTCACCGCGAGCGATTCGACCTCGTCGAGCAGGACGATGGTGGGTCGTCCACGCGCGGCCAGATCGGGCAGGGTCCTGTCGAACAGGCGCGCGACGCTGCGCTGGCTCTCGCCGAGCATCTGGCTCGGAAATGCGTGCGGGTCTATCTCGACGAACAGAAGGCCCTTGCCGAGCGCCCGGGCCGCCTGATCCGCGAGCCCGCCCGCCAGGGTGGTCTTCCCGGTGCCAGGCGGTCCCGCGAGGACGATCAGACCGTGGATGGGAAGACGCACGGCGTCCATGCGCGCGCGGTGCCGCAGTGAGAACAGCGTGAAGTTGAGCAGCCGATCTTTGACGTCCTCGGGGACAACGATCCGGGTCCAGCGGCTCTCCCAAGCGTCGTCTGGGAGCTCGTGCATGGCGACGATCCCCGGGGCACCAGGCGGGACCGTCAGCGCGGGCATCGTTAGTCGGGCCGCCCCTCGAAGTGGTCGGGCCATACGATGCCGGTGAGATCGGGCGCGTCGAGCTCGGGCAGCTCCTCGAACAGGTTCAGCGGGTCGAGGAGGATGCGGATCATGTCGTAGAGCGCGTCGAAGTTATGGACGCGGATGAGACGCGCGGTGC
>JALYKU010000099.1 GCA_030774595.1 Chloroflexota bacterium
GCTCGATAGGGCCGCGAAGCGCGGCGCCATCCACCGCAACAGCGCGGCGCGGCGCCGGAGCCGGCTGGCGAAGGCCGCGGTCAGCGCGACCCGGGGGCGGACAGGCTAGAGCGGTCGGCTACGCGCCCGTGAGCCCATTGACTTCAGCGAGAAAAGGGCTTTCCAGCGCGCGTCGATGGTCCGGGACCTCGACCCTCCGCCAAGTTTCCGACACCAGCACCTCCTGGACGTCAGACTTTGCTCGGCACAAGAACAAGTCGGTCGTCGCTGTCAGCCGCGGGAAAGTCGAGAGTGGCCGCGCCGCGTCGGGCGCAAGCGGCGGTACCGATTGACAGTAAGAACCTGATGGGCAGCGCCGCCCCGATCGCTCTGCTCACGCTGGACGAGGCCGACGATCCCGGCTGCGATGAGGTCCTCGCGGTCGGCACCGCGACAGCGGGGATCGAGGGTGCGGGAGGCTACGGCTGGCGCGAAGCCGAGGTGCGCGAGGATGCGCTCGGCGACAGGATCGGTGCCCACCGGCGGCGCATCCACGCTGGCGCGAACGTACGAACGTCCCGCGTGCGGTGTCAATTCGCCGCCGTGAAGTTATCCACCAAGTGCCCTCGCTCCGTGGCGCTGGACCGTGCGCGGCTCCCGGCAGACCGCCCTCACAATGCGTGCGGTATGCGTACCGAGCGACCAAGAGCGAACGGCAATGGCACGCTAGAGATCCGCCCGCTGACTCCCGCGCGCGTCACGGACGTGCGGACGGTGCTTGGCAGCACGTTCGGCTCGCAGTGCTGGGACCTGTACTTCCGGTTCACGGACGAGCAGAAGCGTGCGGCTGGCATCGACGGAAAGATGACGCCCGAGCACGAGGCCCGGCGCAAGGAGATCCTCGCGAAGCTCGCGCGGCGCAAGCGTGGCAGCGCAGGCCTCGTCGCCTACGCCGACGGCGAACCGGTGGGCTACATCTCGCTCGGACCGCGCTCGGACTTTCCGGGTGTCGAGCGATCGCGGGGGACACCCGTCGTCGACGACGTCCCGGTCTGGGTCATCCCGTGCATCACGGTCCGCAAGGGACACCGCGGCACGGGCGTGGCGATCGAGATGATCCGCGCGGCCGTCGCGTATGCCGCGGAGAAGCGCGCGCCCGCTGTCGAGGGCTATGCGCGGACGGGCGGGAAGCGTGTCCATGACGGTTCCGCGCACATGGGCACGGAGTCGATGTTCCGCAGGGCCGGCTTTCAAGCGCATCCGCGGGGTCATCCCCGGCCTCCCGCGCTTCTATACGCCACGCGTCACCATGCGTGCCACGCCCGCACCGCCGAAGCGGAGGTTGGCTCGACCGGCATGACCTGATCGACGCGCCGCAGCCGCCCCTGAGGGGCTGCATCTTGCGCCCTGCGTGGACGAGACCCAGTACGCCCCAGGCGATGAGATCCTCGCGGTCGGCGCCGCGGCAGCGCGGGTCGATCGCGCGTGACGCCACTGCCCGCGCGTACGGCAGGTGCGCCACGATGCGAGCTTCGACCATCCTGGCATCGTCCGATCGCGGGGCGCTCACGGACGAGAACGTATGGACGCGTCGCGTGGGGTGTCCATATCGCTGTCGGCGGGTTGTCGACAACGTCCTCGTGGACCAGCTGCTTCTATGCTCGGCATCCTCGTCGTCGCGATCCCTCGTTCTCATCGCGCCGTTGGGATCGTCCTCAGCGGCGTCCTCGTCGGGGCGTACATGCTGCCGACCGGACAGCTCCACCGCGCTAACCTTCGGAGCTGGTGCTCGCGCTCAAAGCCTCGTCCGTCCTGATGTGGCTGGTCGCCGCCGGCTTTGGGATCCCGGCGCCGTTCGTGGCGTCCCACTTCTTGCGCGAGCGCACGCTTCCGAGCTTCATGGGCCTCTTTCCCATGTATGGCGGTGGCCTGTTCGACCGCTTTTCGCCCGAGGTCTTCGCCGTACTCCTTGGACTGTTCACGACCCTCTGCGCACTCGAGGCATACGCCGGATGGCTGCTCTGGAACGGCGAGCAGCTCGGCGCGCTGATCACCCTTGTGCTCTTGCCCATCGAGCTGGCGTTCTGGGCCGGGTTCGCTGTTCCGATCCCGCCGCTGATTGCGATCGCGCGTCTCGGCCTGCTCGCGGTTGGCCGGTCAGCCCTGCGCTGAAGCGTCGCGCCTGACCCGGACCGGAAACGTCAAGCGCGGCCGCGACCACCTCGTGAGCCTCGAGCCGCTCCAAGGCCGAGCGTCGTCTTGGCGCCGGGACGGCCGCGACCACCGCTACGTTCTGAGGGGGCAGCAACGTGCCCCCGGTGTGGCTCGGTCCTGTCGCGCCATGTCTGCTTACCAAGGGCTCGTGCGGGCGACTGCAGCGTATGGTGAGGACCGTGGCCCATTCCGCGTGTTGGAGGTACGTGCATGCGTAGATTCGTCCTCGTCGCGTCCGTCGCGCTCGCCTCGCTCGCCGTGACCGCCGGCCCCGCGCTCGCCGACACGTGCGCGAACGTGAGTCGCGCCGCGCCGACCGGCCCGGTCACCGGCCCGCTGATCAAGGGCAATTGGGTCTGGCTTCCCAGCGTCGGTGCGCCCATCGACGCGTGGGGCTTCGCGCCGCCCGGCGCCTTGGACTCCGTCTTGTTCGGTTTCCCCGGCGCGAACGGCAACTACACCAACGGCAAGACCGATTCGCTCCTCGGCGTCAGCGCGAACTGCCCGCCCGGGGCGAACCCGAACCGGCAGACGACGAACGGCATCCAGTCCGGCTGCGGCTTGCGGTAGAGCCACGCGTCACGCGTATGGGGAGGAGCGGTGCGCCGCTCCTCCCTTAAGCGCTCAACGCCACCACACCTCGTCCAGCACGCGCATGACGTTCCCGCCGATGGCCCTCCCGATGTCACCGTCCGAGTAGCCGTGCTTGACCATCCAGCGGGTGATGTTGGGGAAGGCCTCCGCCGGGTTCTCGATGCCGTCGACGAACTCGACCTCCTCGAACTCCTGCGTGCCGTGCGCCGCGCGGATCGAGAGCTGCCGGGCGAAGTGATGATGGAGGCCGACGTGGTCGCCGAAGAGCGTGTCGGGCCCGAACGCAACATGGTCGATGCCGACGAGCTCGGCGCAGTACTCGAAGTGCTCCATGAACCCCTCGATCGAGTGCCGGCGGTGCTTCTCGGTGAGGGTCGTGTGCGGCGCGGCCTCGATGCCGATGACGCCGCCCTTCGCGGCGCAGGCCCTGATCACCTCGTCGGGCTTCATGCGCCTGGTGTCCCAGAGGGCCCGCGCGCCCGCGTGCGTGATGAAGATCGGCTTCTCGCTCGCGGCGATGGTGTCCAGGGACGTCTGGTCCCCCGAGTGCGAGACGTCGATCGCGATGCCGAGCCTGTTCATCCTCCGGACCGCCTGGCGCCCGAACTCGGTGAGCCCGCCGTCGCGGGCCTCGCGGAGGCCTGAGCCGAGCGTATTCGCCTCGCTGTAGGCGATGCCCGAGGAGCGGATGCCAAGGCCGTAGAGGATGTCCAGCCGGTCCGCCTCGTTCTCGATGGCCGTGGCAGCCTCGAGCGACGCGATGAACGCGATCTGGCCGTTCGCCTTCGCGCGCCGGATGTCCTCGAGGGTCTCGCCGCGCACGATGAAGTCCTGGTGCGCGATATCCGAGAGGCGCATCCCGAGGTCGTAGATGATGTCGTCCCACTTCCAGCCGGCGTTCGAGGTGATGGTGGCCGTACCGTCCATCAGGCAGTCGAAGACGGCGTCGAGCCCCGAGCGGGCCATCCCCGCGTAGCCCGTCCAGTCGCGCCCCTGCCGGCGATAGTCGGCGAGCTCGCCGAAGTCCTTCGGCACGACGAAGCAGTGATCGTGGAGGGAGATCGCCAGGTGCTCGTCGAGGAGGCGCTGCACGCGCTCCTCCTGTTCCCCGCTCACCTCGACCCGCCGCGACGGCACGCGGTCGAGCTCGGCGGCGAGTTCGAACGCGCGATAGTCGTCCCCCGCCTCGAGGTACTGGAACGAGCGATAGCCCGTGTACGCCGTGCGCTTCATGGCCGTCCTCCCACCCCTTCTTGGCGGCGTGTCCCGGAGGTCCCTTCCGCGGCGCGCCGCCAGCGCGATGCTATCGGCGCGCCAGAAAGCGTGGATCGAGCGCGTCGCGCAGGGCGTCGCCGAGGAAGTTGAACGCGAGCACGACGAGGGTGATGGCCGCGCCCGGGTAGAGAGCGAGCGCCGGCTGGGTGAAGACGTACTGCTGCGCGCGCTGGAGCATGTTGCCCCAGGAAGGGGTCGGTGGCTGGACGCCGAGCCCCAGGTAGCTGATGGCGGACTCCGTGAGGATCGCATAGGCGACGCCGAGCGTGGCCGACACGATGAGCGACGGCAGCGTCTGGGGCAGCACGTGGCGCGCGAGGATGCGCGCCGGAGCGGCGCCGAGCGACTCGGCGGCGAGCACGAACTCGGCGGCCTTCCAGCGGAGCGTCTCGCCGTACACGACGCGGGCGACGGGCATCCACGAGAGCCCGCCGATGACGAAGACCAGCGTCGCCCCGCCGCCGCCGACCACGGTCACCACGACGAGGATCAGGAAGAACGCGGGCACCGCGAGCATCGCGTCGGTGAAGCGCATGAGCACCGCGTCGACCCACCCGCCGTAGAAGCCGGCGACCGCGCCCACCAGGAGTCCCAGCACGAGGGCGGCGAGCATCGAGAAAACGCCCACGATGAGCGTGACCTGCGCGCCGTGGAGAAGGCGGCTCAATACGTCGCGTCCGAGCTCATCGGTCCCGAGGGGATGCGCGCCCGACGGGGCGCCGAGCGCGCGCACCGGATCCGTCGCATCGGGATCGAGCGTCCAGACCAATGGGCCGACGAACGCGATGAGCGCGACGATCACGAGCGTCACGAGCGCGACAAGACCGAGCCGGGTCACGCCAGGCGCACGCGAGGGTCGAGGCGCGTGTAGGCGATGTCGACGACGAGGCTCGAGAGCACGGCGAGGACCGCCACCACGACGACGACCCCCACCACCAGCGGATAGTCCCGGCCGTTCGCGGCCTCGAGCGCGAGCCGGCCCATGCCGGGCCACCCGAACACCGCCTCCGTGACCACCGTGCCGCCGAGGAGCCGTGGCACCAGGGCGCCGATGGCGCTCACCACCGGGATCAGCGCGTTCCGCAGCGCGTGCACGTACACGACGATGCGCCGCGCGAGCCCCTTCGCCGTCGCAGTGCGGACGTAGTCCTGGGTGAGCACCTCGACCATCGCGGATCGCGTGTAGCGCACGATCGTCGGCAGGATGGTCGTCGCGAGCACGATGGCCGGCAGCAGGAGGTGGGCGAGCCGGTCGCCGAACGAATCCTCTCCCACCGAGGCGACCCCCGAAGAAGGCAGCGCATGCAGCGTGACCGCGAACAGCAGGATGAGGACGATGCCGAGCCAGAAGACGGGGATCGAGAGCCCGAGCGCGCTCACGAGCGTGAGCACGTGATCCAGCCACGAGTTGCGCCGCAGCGCCTGGAGCACGCCCATGGGGATGCCGAGGACGAGCGACAGCGCGAGTGCCGCGCCGACGAGCTCGAGCGTGTTGGGCAGGCGGTCGCCGATGCGCCGCGACACCGGCTCGTCGGTGAGCAGCGAGGCGCCGAGGTCGCCATGCAGGGCGGCGCCGAGCCAGGCGAGGTAGCGCTCCGGCACGGGCCGATCGAGGCCCATGTTCCGGATGAGCGTTTCCCGCTGCTCGGCCGTCACATCGAAGCGCATCAGCGAGGAGGGCCCGCCGGGCGCGAGGTTCACGAAGAAGAACGTGAGGGCGCTGACGAACAGGACGACGAGCGCCCCTGACGCGACGCGCTGGAGGAGGAAGCGGCCTACTTCTTAACCAACCACCATTCGCCGATGTAGTGCATCGCGTCGCGAAGCCCGAGCTCCGGCACACCCTGCAGCTGCGAGCTCAGCACGTCGACCTCGTCGGGGTACCAGAGGAACAGGTACGGCAGCGTGTCGGCCATGTACGCCTGCAGCTGCTTGTAGACCGCCTTGCGCTGATCGGGATCGCTCGCCGCCTGCCCCTGCGTGAGCAGGTCATCCAGCTTGGGATCCTGGTAGCCGGGGATGTTGAATCCCTTACCCGCCGCGCTGGAATGGTAGTACGGGAAGACGTCCGGGTCGCTGGGGTACGTCCACCAGTTCACCGTCGCGGTGTAGTCCCGGCGGACGACGTCCTTCTGGATGTAGGCGTTCCACTCGATCGTGTTGAGGTCCGCGGTCACGCCGACCTTCTTGAGGTCCTGCTGGATCAGCGCGTTCACCGGCTCCAGCACGCCCTTCTGGCCCACGTCCAGCGTGAATCGGAAAGGCTTGCCGTCCTTGGTGAGCACGCCGTCGGGGCCGGGCGTCCATCCCGCGTCGGCGAGAAGCTGCCTGGCCTTCTGCTGGTCGTACGGGTATCGGTCCGAGAGCGAGGGGTCGTAGTAGGCCTTCAGCGCGGGCGTGATCGCGGAGTTGGCGACCGAGCCGTAGCCGATCTCGACCGCCTTGATGATCGCCTGCCGGTCGATCGCGTGGACGAAGGCCTGCCGCACCCGGACGTCGGTGAAGCGCGGGTCGGTCTGGTTCAGCGCGAGCCAGTAGTACTGGACGAGCGGCCGCGAGACCACGGACAGGCCGCTGGCGCTCTTGACCCGGTCCACCGCGGCCTTGTTGTCCAGGATCATGATGCTGATCTCGCCCGAGAGCGCCTGTGCGATCTGCGTGTTGGCGTCCGGCACGACGCTGAAGACGACCCTGTCCAGGTACGGCTTCGGCCCGAAGTAGTTGTCGTTGCGCACGAGCACGACGCTCTGCCCGGACGTGTACTTGTCGACCTTGTACGGACCGGTGCTGACCGGGACGCCCTTGTTGAACGAGTTCGTCTTCAGCGGGTCCGCCGACAGCACGTGCTTCGGGATGATGCCGGCGTTGTAGGCGAGGTACGAAGGCAGCGCGCTGAATCGGCGCGTCAGGTCGAACCGTACGGTCTTCGGGTCGACCGCGGTCACGGCCTTCACGGCGCCGAAGTTCCCGGCGTTCTGAGCGCCGAGGTCCTTCTTCAGCACCACGTCGTTGAAGGTGAAGGTGACGTCGTCGGCGGTAAAGGGCTGGCCGTCGCTCCACTTCACGCCGTCGCGGAGCTTGAACGTCCAGGCCAAGCCGTCGGTGGAGGTCTGCCAGCTCTCCGCGAGATCGGGCGCTGGCGCGAGGTCCTTACCGGGTTTGGTGAGCCCGTCGAAGATCACGCGGTTGGTGAACAGGGACTCGACGAACGCGTTCGGGCTCCAGGGATTGAGCGTCGGGTCGGCGACGATCGGGATCGTCACGGTGCCCCCCGCGACCGGAGCGCCCTGCGGCGGTGTGCCGGTACCGGCGGGCTGCGCCGCGCACGCCGACACGACCATGACCGAGGTCAGGATGGTGACAAAGAGTCCACGAGACACGGACCGCGTCCGAACGTTCATCGCATCCCCCGCCGGCGTTCTGAGGGTCGGAGAGTACACCGCGGGCCGGTACGGATCCGCGATCGCTGGTGCTCGCGGCACCCGGACGCGCGGCAGAAGGCGATGCAGCTTCTCACGACGCCGGATGGACCGCGAGGTCGCGACAGCCGAGCGCCGCTACGGAGCGGCGGCCCCCGCCGAGCGTGGGAAGGCGTCCCGGCCCGGATAGCGCGCGGCGTCACCGAGCTCGAGCTCGATCTCCATCAGCCGGTTGTACTTCGCGACACGCTCGGAGCGGGAGAGCGAGCCGGTCTTGATCTGGCCGGTGTTCAGCGCGACCGAGAGATCGGCGATCGTGGTGTCCTCGGTCTCGCCGGAACGGTGCGAGATGACCGCCGCGTAGCCCGAGCGATGGGCCAGCTCGACCGCCTCGATGGTCTCGGACAGCGTGCCGATCTGGTTCAGCTTGATCAGCACCGCGTTCGCGCAGTGCTCCGCGACGCCCCGCCGGATGCGCGGAACGCTCGTCACGAAGAGGTCGTCGCCCACGAGCTGCACGCCGTTGCCCAAACGCGCCGTGAGCTCCCTCCAGCCGGCCCAGTCGTCCTCCGCGAGCCCGTCCTCGATGGACACGATGGGGTAGCGGGTGCGCCAGTCGGCGTAGCGGTCGATGAGGCCCGCGGCGTCGAGCGAGACGTCTTCGCGCGCGAGCCGGTACACGCCACCGTCGAAGAACTCGGTGGAGGCCGGGTCGAGCGCGATCGCGACGTCCTCCCCCGGGCGGTGACCGCTCTCTTCGATGGCTCGCAGGATGATCTCGATCGGCTCCTCGTTGCTGCCCAGCCCCGCCGGCGCGAACCCGCCCTCGTCGCCCACCCCGGTGCTCATCCCGCGCTCGATGAGGATGGCCCGGAGCGCCTTGAACACCTCCGCGCCCGCGCGAACGGCCTCGGTCAAGGTGGGGAGGCCGACCGGTGCGATCATGTACTCCTGCATGTCGGCCGAATCGGTCGCATGTTTGCCGCCGTTCAGGATGTTCATGAGCGGCACGGGGAGCGTACGCGCGAGGGGTCCTCCGAGATAGCGGTACAGCGGCATGCCCGCCGCTGCCGCCGACGCGCGGGCGCAGGCGAGCGACACGCCGAGTATCGCGTTCGCGCCGAGATGCGATTTGTCGGGCGTTCCGTCGAGCTGGCAGAGCATCGCGTCGATCGCGGACTGGTCGCCGGCCTCCTCGCCCAGCAGCTCGGGCGCGACGATGTCGTCGACGTTCGCGACGGCGCGGAGGACACCCTTCCCCCGGTAGCGCGAGGCATCGCCGTCGCGCAGCTCGACCGCCTCGTGCGTGCCCGTGGAGGCACCGGACGGCACCATGGCCGTGCCGACGGCACCGCCGGCGAGGTACACGTCGACGGCGACGGTCGGATCGCCGCGCGAGTCGAGGATCTCGCGCGCGCGGATCATCTCGATCGTCGTTTCAGCCACTGGGGATCGCCTCGACGCCCGGCAGGACCCTGCCCTCGATGAGCTCCAGCGCCGCGCCGCCGCCGGTCGAGACGTGCGTCATCCGGTCCGCCAGCCCCGCGGCTCCCACGGCCTGCACCGACTCACCGCCGCCCACGACGGTCGTCGCCGTCGACGAGGCGAGCAGCTCGGCTACGCGGCGGGTCCCCTCGGCGAAGGCGGCGATCTCGAAGAGCCCGACGGGACCGTTCCAGAACACCGTCCTCGCTTGGGCGATGCTGGTCGCGTAACGCGCGAGCGTGATCGGGCCGATGTCGACGATCGCGGCGTCGGCCGGTACGTCGTCGATCCCATGCACGGCGGCGGTGCCGGCATCGTCGGCGCGCAGCGAACGCGCCGTGACGACGTCGATCGGCAGGAGGACCGCGGTCCCGTTGCGCTCCGCCTCCGCGAGGACGGCACGCGCCTCCTCCTCCCTGTCCGGCTCCGAGAGGCTTCGGCCGATGCCGTGGCCCGTCGCCGCGAGGAACGTGTTCGCCATGCCGCCCGCGATCGCGAGCGCGTCGACGCGGGCGAGCAGCGAGCGGAGCACCTGGATCTTCGAGCTGATCTTCGCCCCACCGATGATCGCGAGGAACGGATGTCGCGGATCGGCGAGGAGCGAGCCCAGCGCGCGCAGCTCCTTCTCGAGCAGCAGGCCCGCATACGCCGGCAAGAGATGCGCGACACCCTCGGTCGACGCGTGCGCCCGGTGGGCCGCGCCGAACGCGTCGTTCACGTAGAGCGCGAAGGGCGACGCGAGCGCGCGCGCGAACTCGGGATCGTTCCGCTCCTCCTCGGGATGGAATCGCACGTTCTCGAGGAGGAGCGCCTCGCCCGGCCGGAGCGCGCCGACGCGGCGCCCCACCTCGTCGCCCACGCAGTCGGCGACCAGCGGCACCTCGCGTCCCAGGAGCCGCGAGAGCCGCCGCGCCGCGGGCGCAAGGCTCAGCGAGCGGTCCGCACCCTTGGGCCGTCCGAGATGCGAGCAGAGGGCGACCCGGGCACCGCGTTCCGCGAGGGACTCGATGGTGGGTATCGCGGCGCGGATGCGGGTGTCGTCGGCGACCTCTCCATCCGACAGCGGGACGTTGAAGTCGACCCGCGCGAGCACGGCCTTGCCCGCGGGATCGACATCCCGGATCGTGCGCGGGAGCGGGGGCTGCGCGATCTCTATGCCGTCGCGGCCGCGGGGACCCGTCCGGCGAGCTTCGAGGCGACGAAGGCGGTGAGGTCGGCGAGGCGGCACGCGTAGCCCCACTCGTTGTCGTACCAGCTGATGATCTTGACCATGTTGCCGAGGACGATCGTGTCGATGAGGCTCACGATGGTCGAATGCTCGTCGCCCTTGAGATCGCTCGAGACGAGCGGCTCCTCGGTGTAGTCCATGATCCCCTTCAGGTCGCCCTCGGCGGCGGTCTTGAAGGCGGCGTTCACCTCTTCCTTCGTCACCTCGCGCCCCAGCGTCGCGGTGAAGTCGACCACCGAGACCGTCGGCGTGGGAACGCGGAACGCCATGCCGGTGAACTTCCCCTTGAGCGCGGGGATGACCAGCGCGACCGCGCGCGCCGCACCCGTCTCGGCGGGGACGATGTTCTCGCCGGCGGAACGCGCGTCACGCGGATCCTTGGCCGCGACGTCGAGGAGCCGCTGCGAGTTCGTCTTCGAGTGCACGGTCGTGAGGAACCCCTTCTCGATGCCGAAGCTGTCGTTCAGCACCTTCGCCACCGGCGCGAGGCCGTTCGTCGTGCACGACGCGTTGCTGACGATGTGGTGCCGCTCCACATCGAACTCCTCTTCGTTCACGCCGAGGACGATCGTCTTGTCCTCATTCTTCGCCGGGGCCGAGATGATGACGGTCCGCGCGCCTGCCTCGAGGTGCGCGCGGGCCTTCGTCCCATCGGTGAAGAGGCCCGTTGACTCGATGACGATGTCCACGCCGAGCTCCTTCCAGGGCAGCTTGGCGGGGTCGCGCTCCTGGAGGACTCGGATCCGCCTGCCATCGATGACCAGCGCGTCATCGGTCGCCGATACCTCGCCGCCGTACTTCCCGTAATTGGAGTCGTGCTTGAAAAGGTGTGCGTTCATGTGTGGATCGACGAGGTCGTTGACCGCCACGACCTCGATCTCGGGGTGGCGCTCGATGAGAGCCTTTAGGCTCTGGCGCCCGATCCGGCCGAAACCGTTGATCGCCACTTTCGTCGTGCTACCGCTCATCTCCATGCCTCCGGCGCGTTCTCGCTCCGCGTCGTGTGTCCGGGAGATCCCGCCGCCGTTTCCATCGGCTCGGTCTTCCGCGACACGACACTGGGAACGGTACGCGAGTCCGTCAGAGGAACCACTGGCCCCGTCCCGCGGCGCGCTCGCGTGCCGCGAGCACCGCACCCTGCATGCCGACGTCCCCGCCGAGCGCCGACGGGACGACCTCCACGG
>JALYKU010000100.1 GCA_030774595.1 Chloroflexota bacterium
CCAGATCGCCGAGAGCGGCCAGGACTTCGTCGCCGCGCTCGTCAATGTCATCACGGCCACGTCGACCGACGCGACCGAGGCGTCCTTCTTCATCGACGGTCTCACCGTCCTCGCGGTCGCTCTCGTCGGCGTCGCCTGTGTCTTCGCCGCGCATGCGCTCATCGCGAGCACGCCCCGCCGCCGGCGGCTGGTCCGATGACCCGACGCGACGTCGTCATCGCCCTTGGCACGCTGGTGGTCGCCGTCGGACTCAGCGCCATCCTGTTCGTCGGCGCCGCCGCGACGTCGCCCGCGGCCGCGCCCGAGCCCGCCGCGCGACCGCGCGTGTTCTTCGATCGCGGTGGCAGCCTTCCGCCGGGGCGCAGCATCGTCGACGCGCAGCTTCGCGTCGTGGGTCCGCTGCGGGCGATCGTGCCGCTGCAGCGCGGCGTGTCCGACACCGCACGCGACGCCGCGGGACTCTTCCTCACGCTCCTCCTGACGGCGTCGACGCTCGTGCTCGCGAACGAGCAGGTCGTCGCCGTTTACCGCGCGTCGCTCGGCGGCTGGCGATCCCAGGCGCGCGTGCTCGCGGCGGGATTCGTCGTCCTCGGCCTGGCCATCTCGACCGCCGCACTCGCGTGGGTCGTGTACCTGAACTTCGTCACCGGCGCGCTCCGCGATTCGCCTTTCGGCGCGCCCGCGGCGCTGCAGGTCGGCATGACCGGATTCGCGGTCCTCTGCGTGTTCGCGCTGCTCGCGCTGCTCGTCGGCTTCGCCGCCACCGCATGGCGACTCGGTGACGCGCTGCTTCGCACGCGCGCGCTCGCGCGCTTTCAGACGCAGCTCCCCGCGCCGGTCGTCGCGCTCGCTGGCGCCACGATCCTGTTCGTCCTCTGGCAGATCCCGTTGGTCGGCGCGATCGCGCTGGCCGTCGTCGTTGCCTACGCGATCGGCGCGGTCGTGACCGCGCGTCTCATCAAGGAAGGGGTGCCCACGTGACCGCCGCAAGCATGAATGTGAATGTCGTAAGAGGTGTGGTCTCGACCTGGCCGGGTCGCATCCTGGTGCTCGCCCTGGCGGCGGTGCTCGTCGGCGGCGCGGTCACGATCTTCCGTGGCACCGGCGGCACCGCGGCGGTGACATACCGCACGGCCGAGGCGGCGAAGGCGAGCATCGCCCAGACGGTGGCGATCTCCGGCTCGGTGAATCCCTCCGGGCAGGCGCGCCTCAACTTCCGCAGCAGCGGTCGCATCTCGGCGATCTCGGTGACGGTCGGCCAGCAAGTGACCACGGGTCAGGAGCTGGCGCGCATCGAGGCGACGGATCTCGAGAACTCCCTCGCCAACGCGCAGAACAGCCTCGCGAGCGCTCTGTCGAACCTGCAGCGCCAGAACCAGTCTTACGCGGACGCGCAGCGCAGCCTCGACAACGCGCGCAAGTCCGCGAACACCGACGTGGCGAACGCGCAGGCGGCGCTGGCGAAGATCAAGTCGAACTACGCCGCGGCGAAGTCGAACTACCAGACCCTCACCGCCGCCGCGACGACCGACATCGCTGCCTTCCAGGACAGCCTAGGAACGTTCCAATCGCAGATCGACGCGCTGATCGCCCAGATGAGCCAGATCGTCGGCGGGGGAGACACGGGCGATCTTCGGAATGCGTTCAACTCCATAACGTCGGCCAAGTCACCCGCGCTGCAGAACGCGCAGGCGAACTCTCTGAATCTGCTCTCGCCCGCGCTCTCGGATTACCAGAGCGCGCGAAGCGCGACGTTGTCGTCGGCGGCCGACTTCGAGGCTGCACTCGCCTCCGGTAGCGACACCACGGGGATCGCCGCCAGCAATCAGCTGGCGCAAACGAACTACGCCATCGCGCTATCGCGTCTCACGAGCGCGCTGGACACGACCTCCTCGGTCCTCGCGACGATCCAGAGCAGCGTGACGAGCGCGCAGGCTTCCCTCAACACGCAGTCGACCCGATCGCTGCACGACCCGTTCGACCTATGGCGCGCCAGCCTCGCGACGCTGTACACCCTCGTGGGGAGCGAGCAGCAGCGCGTCTCGACGCTGAAGCTCAGGCTGTCGCAGGCGACCACGTCCGCGAACACGCTGACCGACGCGATCAACGGCAGTTACCTCACGGCGTTGCAGAACGTTCCGGCGACGATCGACCGCACCAGCCTCTCCGTCCAGACCGCCGAGACCGCGCTCGCGTCGAAGCCCGCGGACATCCAGAGCGCGCAGAACACCGTCACCTCCGCGCAGCTTTCCGTCGCGACCGCCCAGTCGAATCTCGACTACGCGACGCTACGCGCGCCGAGCGCGGGCGTCGTGCAGGCGATCAACGGGACCGTCGGCGAGCCGGCCTCGTCGAGCACGACGACGCCGGTCGTCCTGCTCGCCAACACCGGGACCGTGCAGCTGCACGGCACGGTCGGGGAGTCGGACGTTTCGAAGCTCAAGCTCGGCCTCGTCGCCAACATCACCGTCGACGCGCTCGGCGCGACGACCCGCATGACCGGCAAGGTCACCGGCGTCGACCCGGTCGCCACCATCCAGCAGGGCGTGCCCGTCTACGGCGTTGACGTCACCATCGACGTCCCGAACGCGCTCATCAAGCCGGGCATGAGCGGCACCGCCAACGTCATCCTCGTGAGCCGGCAGGACGTGCTCACCGTCCCGAACCTCGCGATCAAGACCCAGGGGACGCGTCGATACGTGCAGGTGTTGAAGGACGGGCAGCCGGTCGACGTCGACGCGACGTTCGGCATCGCCAACGACACGCTCACAGAAGTTACCGGCGGTGGCCTCAAGGAAGGCGACCTCGTCGTCCTGCCGCAGGCTCGCGCCGGCGCGACCGTGGCGCCGAACCGCGGTGGCCAGCAGGTGCCAGGCGGACCGGGCGGGATCGTGATCCGGTGACCATCGTCGACCGCGCGTCGATCCCGTACCGCCACGGCGCGCCAACGGTGTCGCGGCCGGTGGTACGTCTACGCGGCATCACGAAGACCTATCGCATCGGCAAGGAGATCGAGGTGCGCGCGCTCGCGGGGGTGGACCTCGACATCCACGCCGGCGAGTTCGTCGCCATCATGGGACCCTCAGGGTCGGGCAAGTCCACGCTGATGAATGTCCTCGGCTGCCTCGACGTCGCGGACACCGGCACGTACGAGCTGGCCGGCGAGAACGTCGGGACGCTGTCGGACGACCAGCTCGCCGCGATCCGCAACAAACACCTGGGCTTCGTCTTCCAGACGTTCAATCTGCTCTCACGCCTCAACGCGGTGGAGAACGTCGAGCTGCCGCTCGTGTACGGCGGCGATCGCCACGACCGTCGCGCGCGCGCCCTCGCGGCGCTCGGTCAGGTCGGGCTCGCCGACCGCGTCAAGCATCGACCGAGCGAGCTGTCCGGGGGACAGCAGCAGCGCGTCGCGATCGCGCGCGCGCTCCTCAACGACCCCTCGATGATCCTGGCGGACGAGCCGACCGGCAACCTCGACTCGCACTCGAGCGCAGAGATCCTCGCGATCCTCCAGCGGCTCAACGAGGTCGGGAAGACCGTCGTCATGGTCACGCACGAGCCCGATGTCGCCGCGCACTGTCGCCGCATCGTGCGGATGCGCGACGGTCTTGTCTCGCGCGACGAACCGGTCCTCGAGCCGCGGCGCGCGCAGGACGAGATCGCATCGGGCATCGGGGCGGCCGAATGAAGCTCTACGACTCGTTCCGCTCCGCGCTGCAGTCGCTCGTCGTCAACAAGCTGCGCTCTGCGCTCACGATGCTCGGCGTCATCATCGGCGTCGCTTCGGTCATCGCCATGGTCGCGGTCGGCAACGGCGCGTCGCAGCAGGTGCAGAGCACCATCCTCTCGCTCGGCTCGAACCTGATCACCGTGATGCCGGCGAACCTCAGCGATCAGGGGCTTCGCGGTGCCGGCGCGCAGGCCGCGAACCTCACCCTTGACGACATGAAGGCGATCCAAGCCCAGCTCGGCGGGACGATCGCGGCGATCCACGCCGAGCAGGGTGCCGGGCGATGGCAGGTGACGGCCGCCGGTCAGAACTGGAACACCAATGTGAACGGCGTGAGCGAGGACTATCCGTACGTTCGCGATTGGCCGCTGCAGAGCGGCGACTTCTTCACCGGTACGGATCTCACCGTGAACGCGCAGGTCGCGGTGATCGGCTCGACCACGGCGACCAACCTGTTCGGCGAGGGCGATGCGGTCGGCCAAACTCTCCAGCTCCGACAGGTCTTCGGTGGCGGCGCCCAGGGTCAGGGCCAGCAGCGTGCGCGCATCGTGAACTTCAAGGTCGTGGGGGTTCTCTCGCCGAAAGGCTCGACGTTCGGGCAATCCCGTGACGACCAGATCCTGGTGCCCGTCACAACGGCGCAGCACGTGCTGACCGGCCGGCTCAACGTCGTCAACACCATCGTGGTCAAGGCGACATCGAGCGAAGCGATGACCGAGACGACCACCGACGTGACCAACGTGCTGTTGACCCGCCACAACATCAGCGACCCCGCGTTGGCGGACTTCACCGTGACGAACCAGAACGACACGCTCGCCGCGCTCGGTGCCGTGACTGGGACATTCACCCTCTTGCTCGGCGCGATCGGTGGGATCTCGCTGCTCGTCGGAGGCATCGGGATCATGAACATCATGCTCGTGTCGGTTAACGAGCGGACGCGTGAGATCGGGATCCGCAAGGCCGTGGGCGCGCGGCGTCAGGACATCATGGTCCAGTTCCTCATCGAGTCGATGGCCCTCACGGGCATCGGCGGGATCCTCGGGATCCTTCTCGGGTGGTCGATCACGCTGGTGGTCGCGTTGATCCCGCAGGCCAGCGGGCTCGTCCTCGTCATCACCACCGGCACGGTGATCATCGCCGTCGGCGTTTCCGTCGCGATCGGCGTCGTCTTCGGTCTCTATCCCGCGATGCGCGCCGCGCGGCTGCATCCCATCCAGGC
>JALYKU010000101.1 GCA_030774595.1 Chloroflexota bacterium
CGAATGACGCCGCCCATCCGCTGGCTCGAGATAGCGGTCCCCGCGCATGCCGAAGCCGTCGAAGCGGTGAGCGAGATCCTGTCGCGCGTCGGGTACAACGGCATCGCCGTCGAGGTCCCGCTCGAGCGCGGACGCGGCGCCGACCACACGGTGAAGGCGTACCTCGTCGAGGACGCTGACGCCTTCGCAAAGGTGTCGGATGTCCGCGACGCGCTCGGCCACCTTCAAGCCTTCGGCCTCGGACCCATCGGCGAGCTCACCGCGCGGCTCGTCGACGACAAGGACTGGCTCGAGAGCTGGAAGGCGGAGTTCGTGCCCATCCGCGTCGGCGCGTTCATCGTCCGGCCGACGTGGTCCGAGCCCGTCGCCGGTGACGCGGTCGAGATCGTCCTCGATCCGGGCATGGCCTTCGGCACGGGTCTGCACCCGACGACGCAGCAGTGCCTCGAGGCGCTCTCGACGCTGCCGCTCGTGGGCAAGAGCGTCCTCGATGTCGGGACGGGCTCGGGCATCCTCGCGATCGCGGCGGCGAAGCGCGGCGCGTCGCCCGTCGTCGCCGTCGATACCGACACGCTCGCGGTCGATGCCGCTCGGGAGAACGCGGTCCGCAACGGCGTGGCGATCCCGGTCGGTGAGGGAAGCGCGGCGGACGTCCCGGGCCGTTTCGAGGTCGTCATCGCGAACATCGTCTCGCCGGTGCTGCAGCGCATCGCGCCGCACCTCGCGGCGCGGGTCGCCAGCGGCGGCACGCTGCTGGTCGCGGGCATCAGCGCGCCGGCGGAGGCCGCGACGCGCGAAGCCTTCTCGCACGTTCGGCTCGAGCTTCTCGATCGCACCGAGCGCGATGACTGGGTCGCGCTCGCGCTGCGCCGCTAGTGCACCGCTTCTTCGTCGCGCCGGAGACTCTCCACGCCGATCGGGTGACGCTCACCGGTGCGCAGGCGCGGCAGATCGCAACGGTCCTGCGCCTTCGCGCGGGCGACGAGATCACGCTCGTGGCCGACGGCGCCGAGGCCGTCGTCGCGCTCGAAGCGGTGCGTCCGTCGTCCGTCACGGCGGTCGTCCGCGAGCGCGGCTTCACGCCGGCCGAGCCGACGGTCGCGCTGGCACTCGCGCTGCCCGTCCTGCGCGGCGATCACGACGAGGAGGTCGTGGAGGCCGTGACACAGCTCGGCGTATCGCGGATCGTCCCGTTCACGAGCGCTCGCTCCGTCGTGCGGAGCCTCAGCGACGCGAAACGCTCGCGGTGGGAGCGCATCGCGCGCGAGGCCGCTGAGACAGCGCGGCGCGGGCGCGTCCCATCGATCGATCCCGCTCTCTCGTGGTCGGAGCTGTTCGCCGTCCTGCCTGCGCCCATCTTCGTCGCATGGGAGAACGAGCGGCGCGCGCGTCTGCGTGACGCGTTGCCACCGACGGCACGCGCGCTTTCGGTCGTGATCGGTCCCGAGGGAGGGATCGCCGACGACGAGATCGCGCTCGCGCGAGAACGCGGCGCGATCACCGTCTCGCTCGGCGGTCGGAACCTGCGGAGCGAAACGGCGGCGATCGCGGCCGTCGCGCTCGCGATGGACCGCTTCAGTTAGTCGGGGGTAGCGCGTTCTCGGTGTCCTAGATCGCCACGACCCCACGCTCCTGCAGTTCGCTACGGTCGTACAGCGCCCGGTTGGCGAGCACGCGCGTGAGCGGCGCGCCCGTTTCGACGTCCTCCCGCAGACCCGCCGTGACGCGCCGCAGCAGGATGAGGGCGAGCACGACGAGGCCGGCCACGACGGTCGGCGTCGTGCCCTCCTGCTCCCAGATGACGGCAGGAAAGATCGCGAACGACAGCAGGCTCGCGAGAGGCAGCAACCGAGTCGGCCGCGGGTGGACCATCCGCACGGCGAGCAGGCTGAGGTACAGCGGCACGCCCATAATCAGCGCGGCGATCGGATCGGCCGCGAGCGCGAAGCCCCAGCCGGTCGCGTTCGCCCGGCCACCGTCGAATTCGTGGAACACCGGCCACATCTGACC
>JALYKU010000102.1 GCA_030774595.1 Chloroflexota bacterium
GGCGTGGGCCAGCTCGGACCGCACGGCGCGGCGTAGCGCCGCGATGTCCGCGACGCCGACGGTCTTTGCGAAGTCGTCGTCGAGCGCGGGGAGGATCTTCTCCGCGACCTGCGGGACGCGCACCTCGAAGGTGGCGCTCTTTCCCGCGAGATCGGTGTCGGGCTGGTCAGTCGGGAATGTGAGCTCGAGCGTTCGCTCTTCGCCGCTGGTGGCGCCGACGAGCCCCTCGGCGAGACCGGGTACCGCGTAGTCGTGTCCGAGCTCGAGGTGCGCGTTCCGGCCGAAGGGCGGCAGCTGCCGGCCGTCGAGGGTGACGTCGATGTCGACGGTCAGCACGTCGCCATCCTGTGCGGGGCGATCCACGGGACGGAGCTCGGCGTGGTGCTCGCGCATGCCGGCGATCGTGCGCTCGACGTCTTCGTCGGTGACGGGCGCCGGCTCGACCTTGGCGCCGTGGTCCGCGTAGCCGCCCAGCGTGACGTTCGGCCGCACGGGCATGGTCGCCGTGTAGCGCAGCGGTTGATCGGGCCCGACGTCCGAAATCTCCACTTCGGGTTTGTCGAGCGGCTGGAGCCCCTCGAGGTCGACGATCTCGCGGTACGTCTCGTCGACGACGTCCTCGGCCGCCTCGTGCCACAGGTGCTCGCTCCCGTAGGTGCGCTCGTACAGGGCACGGGGCGCCTTTCCCGGCCGGAATCCGGGGATCCGCGCCTGCTGCACGCGGCGCCGGAACACGCGTTCGGTCTGGCGCGACACGCGGTCGGCGTCGACCTCGACGGCGAGCGTCGCGAGCGATCCCGGCTTGCGCTCGAGCGTGTGGCGGAATGACCGCTGCGGTTCTTCGGGGCTCGCGACAGGCGTCTGCGGCTGGAGCTCTTCGGTCATGGAGACCCTTAGTCTACGGGTGATGTTCTTCTACGAGATCCACGAGGGCGACGAGCTCGGGACGGCGGTGCTGCTGACGCACGAACGGCGGTTCAAGCCGGAGGAGTTCTTCTCGCTGGTCAAGAAGGCACGCGCGCTCGTGCTCGGCTCGTTCGAGGAGGACAGCCTCCCCGAGTCGATCGCGAACGAGCTGCAGCGCTCGAGCGGCTTCACGCACGTCACCGACGACCTGCTCGTCGCGGCGGCGAGCGTCGACGAGGACGAGGAGGAGACGTTCCTCGTCACGGCGGATACCGACAGGCGGACGGTGTTCGTCTCCGCCGACGAGGAAGACGGACCGTTCACCTGAGCGACGTGGCCCGCGAGCGCGTCGGCGTCATCGGCCTCGGGATCATGGGGCAGCCGATGGCGCGCAACCTCCATCGCGCGGGATTCCCGCTGACCGCGTGGAACCGAACGCCCGACCGCGCCTCACCGCTCGAGGCCGAAGGCGTTGCGATGGCGTCGAGCCCCCGCGCGGTCACCGAGGCGAGCGACGTCGTCGTGACGATGGTCACGAACACTCCCGACGTGGATGCCGTCCTCTTCGGCCCGGACGGCGTGGCGGCCGGCGCGCACGACGGACTGCTCGCGATCGACATGAGCACCATCTCGCCCGATGCGACGCGGGAGTTCGCCACGCGCGCGGAGGCATCGGGTTTCCGCACGATCGACGCGCCCGTGTCGGGGGGCGAGGTCGGCGCGGTCGAGGCGCGTCTCGCGATCATGATCGGCGGAGACGAGGCCGACGTGACGCGGGCGATGCCCATCTTCGAGGCGCTCGGGAAGACGATCGTGCACGTGGGCCCGCATGGCGCGGGGCAGGCGTGCAAGCTCGCGAATCAGGTCGCCGTGGCGATCAACAACCTCGGCGTCGCGGAGGCGCTCGTGTTCGCCGCCTCACAAGGGATCGATCTGCTCAAGGCGCGGGAGGTCATCGCGGGCGGAGCGGGGTCCTCGTGGGCGATGGTGAATTACGCCCCGAAGATGCTCGCCGGCGACTTCAAGCCGGGTTTCATGGTCGACCTCCAGCAGAAGGACCTGCGACTCGTGCTGGACGCCGTCTACGCCGCGCACATCTCGCTCCCGGGCACGGGGCTCGTCCACGAGCTCTACAACGCCCTCCAGCAGCGCGGCGGCGGGCGCGAGGGCAACCTCGCGCTGATCAAGGTCATCGAGAGGCTGTCGGGCATCGAAGCACGGGCCTGAGCCGCGGATCAGGCGGCTTTCGTCAGGTGGGCAGCATGAAGAGATCGCGGCGAGGAAGTGCCTCCATCAGCCAGATCGGCGAGGCTGGATCGCTCGATCGTTGCGCGGCGGAACGGCCGGGGGCAATCGGGACGACCATCGCCGACGCACGACTTGTAGCCGCGCGACGACCTGGTCGATACGATGGAGCTCTAGCCCGAGTGGCGGAATCTGGCCAGACGCGTCGGCCCTAGGAGCCGATGGGGTAGTCACTCCCCGTGTGGGTTCGAATCCCACCTCGGGTACAGGCGAACGAGATCGGCGCCCGAGCCGCGCGCTTCAGACGGTCAGCTCGAGTCCCTCGCGCGCGACGACGACCCTCGCGTCGCTGCCCAGCGAACGCATGCGCTCCTGGGCCTCGCGGCCGATCCGGTCGAGCGCGTCATCCGAGCGATCGGGATCGTGGTGGTAGAGGACGACGCAGGACACGCCCGCTGAGAGCGCGACATCGAGCGCGCTGTCCACCGTCGAGTGGCCCCAGCCGCGCTTGAAGTCGGCGGCGACGTACTGCGCGTCGTGGATGAGCACGTCCGCGCCGGCAGCGAGCGCGATGACGGGGTTCGCCTCACCGGAGAACGGGTCCTCGGTGTCCGTCGCGTAGACGAGCGCGCCGCCGTCGGCCTCAACGCGGTAGGCGAGCGCGGGCGCGGGATGGTAGATGCGCGTGGCCCTCACCCGATACGGTCCCATCGCCAGCGGTTTGCCCGGGTCCACGTCGGTGACCTCGATCTGCGCGGGCAGCCCATCGAGGTCGACCGGGAAGAAGGGGTCGTCCATACCGATGCCCAAGAGCTCTCGCAGCGGCCGGCTCTGCTTCGGGCCGTGGATCCGCATGCGGCACTCCGGGTCGTACGCCGGACGGAAGAACGGCAGGCCCTGGATGTGATCCCAGTGGAGATGCGAGAGCAGAAGGTCGGCGTCCACCGGCGCCTTGCCATTCAACGCCGCCCCGAGCTCGCGCAGCCCCGTGCCGCCGTCGAGCAGGAGCAGCGCGCCCGTGCGATCGCGCACTTCCACGCACGCGGTGTTCCCTCCGTAGCGCACGGTGGACGGGCCCGGCGTCGGTATAGACCCTCGCGTCCCCCAGAAGCGCACCTTCATGCGGGCTCCGCCGCACGGTGCAGCACGCCCTTCAGGACCGCGATGGAGCGCGCGTAGTCCGCGAGCGCGAGTCGCTCGATCGGCGTGTGGTCGTATCGCGCGTCCCCCGGTCCATACGCGATCATCGGACAGCGCCACGCAGGGGCGAGCACGTTCATGTCGCTGGTGCCGCTCTTCTCCTTGAACACCGGCCGCCCGCCCGCATCCACGATCGCGCGCGCGAAGGCGCGCGCGAGCGAGCTCGTTCGTGCGGTCCGCGCGGGCTCCTCGGCGGCGATGCGCTCCACCGCGATGCGCGCTTCTCCCGAATGAGCGCCGGCGATGCGGCGCACGTCCCGCTCGAGTGCCGAGGTCTCGATCCCCGGGGGGACGCGGTAGCCGACGCGCAGCTCGGCGCGCTCCACCAGCGCGTCCCCGTCCCCGTCCCCGCCACCCTCCGCGACGACGCCCTCGAGGCGGCAATCGAGCCGGTCCGGACCACGGGCCGCGTCGGGTGCGCGCGCCGCGTGAACAGCGCGCGACGCGTCGGGTCCGCGCGACGTGTCCTCCGCCCGCGCAGCGCCGTCCCATCGCGCGGCGCCGGCGTGGATCCCCTGCCAGAGCTCGAGCGCCTCCTCGGCGCACGTCGGGCCAGGGGACGCTCCGTGGCGCACGGGCCGTTCGAGCCGCAGGCGCAGCACGAGCCGCCCCTTGTACCCGACGGTGATGCCGTCCCAGCCGGATGGCTCGCCGATGACGCACCAGTCGGGCGCGGGTAGCGTCGCGCGGAACCGCGCTCCCGCGCTCGTCGGCGACTCCTCCTCCACGGCGCCCACGACCGTGACACGCACCGCGGCGACGACGTCGGTCGCGGCCGCGACGAAGGCGGCGAGCGGACCCTTCGCATCGACAGCGCCGCGGCCGACGAGCTCGCCCTCCTCCATGCGCAGCGGGATCTCGCCGGGCACCGTGTCGATGTGACCGAGGAGGACGACGTGGCAGGGACCATCGCCGATCTCGCCGACGGCGTTGCCCGCGTCGTCGACCGACGCACGGAAGCCGCGTTCGGCCATCCGGTCCACCAGCCATTCGACGGCCTCTCCCTCCCAGCGCGACGGGCTCGGGATGGCGACGAGCCCACGCACCAGATCGATGTCGCGCGGATCGATGGCGGTCACGAGAGCGCCGCCGCGGTCGCCGCGAGCACGCGATCCACCTGCTGCGCGGTGATCACGAGCGGCGGGAGGTAGCGGACGACCGTGGCGCCAGCGCCGAGCGCGAGCACCCCCTGCTCCTGCAGCGCTCGCAGCGTCGGCCCCGCCTGCTGCTTCAGCTCGACGCCGCACAGCAGGCCGAGGCCGCGCACCTCGCGCACCTTCGGTGAGCCGATCGCGCGCAGGCCGTCATGGAGTTGGCGACCGCGCTCGCGCGCGTTGCGGCAGAGGTCGAGTCGCTGGATCTCGCCGATGGCGGCGATCGCCGCGGCGCACGCGAGCGGATTCCCGCCGAACGTGCTCGAGTGCGAACGCGCGGGAAGGTCGCCGACCGCGCGCGAGAATGCGATCGCGCCCATCGGCACTCCGCCCGCGATCGATTTCGCCAGGCACAGGATGTCCGGCGTCACCCCGTACTGCTCGAGCGCGAGCATCGTGCCGGTGCGCGCGAAGCCGGTCTGTACCTCATCGATGATCAGCAGCGTGCCGCGCTCCGTGCAGACGCCCGCGGCCTCGGCGATGAAGCCTTTGGTCGCCGGCCGGACGCCGCCCTCACCCTGCACCAGCTCGACGATGAATGCCGCGGTCTGCGCCGTGATCGCGCCGGCGAGGGCGTCCGGCCTGTTGAACGGCACGTGCGAGAACCCGTCGAGGAGCGGCCCGAACACGTCGCGGTATTCGGGACCCCAGGTCGCGGAGAGCGCGCCCATGGTCTTGCCGTGGAAGCCGCGCATCGTTGCGACGACGCGGCTGCGCCCGGTCGCCGCCCGGGCGAACTTCAGGGCGCCCTCCACGGCCTCGGTACCGCTGTTGCACAGGAACACGCGATCGAGGGACGACGGCAGGATGCGCGAAAGGACCTCGTACAGCTCCGCGCGCCGGTCGTTGTAGAAGAGCTCCGTGCACGAGGCCAAGCGGCGCGCCTGTACCGCGAGCGCCTCCGCGACCGCTTCGTTCGCGTGCCCCAGGTTCGCGCTGCCCTGCCCCCCGACGCAGTCGATGTATTCGCGTCCCTGCTCGTCCCATACCGTGGCGTCCTTGCCCCGCACGATCGCGAGGTCCCGCTTCTGGTACAGCCCCGAGGTGTGGCGCGCCTCGAGCTCCACCGACTTCACGGACGGATCACCGTGCGGACCCCCGGGTCCCCGCGCGCGGAGCGGATGACGACCTCGTCCACGCCGCCGTCGAGCGCCTCGCGCGCCGCGAGCACCTTCTTCTTCATCCGGCCGGTGGCGAGCTCCTCGGCCTCGCCGACGGTCACCTCCTCGACGAGCGAGTTCGGATCGTCCTTGTCGCGCAGCAGGCCCGGGACGTTCGTGAGGATCAGCAGCGCATCCGCGTCGACGGCCACGGCGATGCGCGCTGCGACGCGATCGCCGTCGACGTTGAGCGCCTCGTTCTCGAGCGACAGCGCGAGGGGCGCGACGACGGGCACCCGCCCCGCACCCATGAACTGGCGGAGCAGCGGGAAGTTCACGACGTCGACGGCGCCCGTGTAGTCGTCGCGCAACAGCACGGTCTTCCCGTCGCGCACCGAGCGGACGTCCTTGCGCTTTCCCACGAGCAGTCTCCCCGAGAGGCCCGAGAGCCCGACCGCGTCGATCCCGCGCTGCTGCAGCTTCTCGACGTAGTGGAAGTTCTCGATCCCGAGGGCGGCCATCGCGAAGATCTCGAGCGTCGCGCGATCGGTGCGTCGGCTCTGATGTCCCGACGGCGAGACGACCGTCTCGGCGGGGTGGCCGAGGAGCGCCGACAGCCGGTCAGTCTCGGCCGAGGCGCCGTGCACGAGGACGATCTCGTCCTGGCGTGCGAAATCCGCGACGAGCTCGGCGACCGCATCGCGATCGACGCCCGCGGAGCCCCCCGCCTTCACCACCGCGCGGAGCGTCACGGGTGCAGCCCCACGAAACCAAGGCCCGCGTCCTCGGGGAGGCCGCACGCCACGTTCATCGCCTGGACCGCGTTACCGGCGGCGCCCTTCATGAGGTTGTCGATCGCGCAGAGCGCGACGACGCGGTCCCCCCGTGGATCCGCGACGAAACCGACGTCCGCGAAGTTGGTGCCCGCGAGCAGCTTGGGCTCGGGGTAGCGGTAGATCCCCGTGCGCTCCTTCACGATCCGAACGAAGGGCTCGTCGGCATACGCGCCGCGGTAGATCCTCCAGAGGTCCCTGTCGTCGATGGCGCCCTTCACCGGCACGTGCGCCGTCGCCAGCACCCCACGGACGAGCTCCACCGCGGTCACGGACAGATCGACGCGCGGGCGCGCTCCTCCGAGCGCGAGCTCCTGCTCGATCTCGGCGGTGTGGCGGTGGCCGACGGGCTTGAACGAGCGCACCACGCCCGCTCGCTCGGGGTGATGCGAGTCCGGGCCCTCCTCGCGCCCGCCCTCGCTCGACCCGACCTTGCATTCGACCGTCACCGGCCGCGTGCGGTCGACGGCGTCCGCGCGGAAGAGCGGCAACATCGCGAGGATCGCGGCCGTGGCGTTGCAGCCCGCGCCCGTGATCAGCCGAGCCGAGCGCATCGCGTCGCGGTGGAGCTCGGCGACGCCGTAGACCGCGTCCGCGAGTCGCTCGGGATGCGGGTGCGGCTCGCCGTACCAGAGGTCATAGTCCGCGGGATCGCGCAGCCGGTGATCGCTCGAGAGGTCCACGAGGAGCGAGGCGCGGCCCGCGAATTCCCCAAGCCGATGCGCGCCATTCGGCAGCGAGAGGAAGAGCACATCGCACACCGGCACGTCCTCGTACCGCACGAACGACAGCGTCGTGCGCTTGCGCAGGTTCGGATGCGCGGCCGTGACCGGCTTTCCCGCGAGCGATGCGCTCGCGGCGACCACGGACTCGACCTCGGGGTGCCCGAGCAGCAGACGAAGCAGCTCGCCGCCAGCGTAGCCGCCCGCGCCGACGATGGCTGCCCTCATCCGAGCCCGTGACCGACCACCCTTGCCGGGATGTTCACGCCCGTGTGGTCGCGCCCGCTCGCTCGAGCACGTAGTCGACCACACGGGCCGGGATGTTCACGCCGGTCGTGTCGATGGAGTTGCGGTACTCCATCGTGTAGTTCACCTCGTTCACCAGCAGACCCTCGGGCGCCTCGAGGAGATCGACCGCGAGCACGCCGCCACCGACGGCGCGTGCCGCGCGGATGCAGAGGTCGTTCATCGCCGGAGTCACCTCGCACTTGACCGCGCGGGCGCCGCGCGCGGTGTTCGTGATCCAGTGGTCGGAGTACCTGTAGATCGCGGCGATCGTTTCATCGCCGACGACGAATGCCCGGATGTCCCGGTCGGGCTTCGGCACGTATTCCTGCACGTAATAGATCGAGTGGATGTACGTCCCGAGCACGTCCTTGTGCTCGACGATCGCCTCGGCCGCGTCGCGGTCGTTGACCTTCGACAGCAGCCGGCCCCATGAGCCGACGAGCGGCTTGAGGACGCACGGATATCCGAGCTCCTCGATCGCTCGCAGCGCGGACTCCGGGGTGAACGCCAGCCGGGTCCGCGGAGATGGGACGCCGTCGCGGAGCAGACGCGTGCTCGTGAGCAGCTTGTTCCCGCAGACGTCGGCGACCTCGAACGTGTTCACCGAGGGAACGCGCCAGGCATCGAGGACCGCCAGGGCATAGAGCGCCCGGCTGTGCTGGATGCACCGCTCGACGACGATGTCCACGCCCAGATCCGGCGTGCGCTCGAGCGAGAGGACGAGCTCCCGGTCGTCGATGATCACGGGTTCGATGCCGCGTTCTGCGAACTCCTCGAGCAAGAGCTTCTCTTCGACCCGCACCCGGGACAGCAGCACGCCGACCCGGGGTTCACTCACCCCAGTCTTCTTCGGCCTCCGGTGCGATCGCGAGCGCGACGGGCGCGGTCTCCCTGACCTCCAGCTCGGCGCCGCAATCGGGACACGCGACGATCTCCCCCTTGACCGCGTCGGTCCCCACCGTGACCTCCGCGTCGCACTCCGGACATTTCGGCATGCGATCCTCCCCTCGATGCGAGGAGTCAGGGTAGCGCAGCGGATGGGGCCGTTCGGCTGAATGGCACCTGGTCGCGTGTCCCGGAGACCTTGTCGGTCCGCGACCGTCCTAGGCGACGGAGCGCGCCAGCGCGTCCTCGACGGTCCGCACCATCTCGTCGAGCTGGAATGGCTTCGGCAGGAACGGCACGGTGTTGCCCATGAGGCGGCGCCCGCGCTCACCGGGCGCTGTTCCCGACGCCGAGCAGACGATCACGGGCACGTTCCTCGTTCGGGGATCGCCACGCAGGCTTTCGAGCGTGTACCAGCCCGCGGGATCGCTTGGACCCGACATGATGTCGAGGACCACGACGTCGGGCCGCAGCGTACGCACGAGCTCGTCGGCGCCGGTCCATTCCTTGCGCGTGATGACCTCGAACCCTTCCGTGCCGGCGAACAGGTCGCGCATGAGCTCGAGGAACCCGGGATCGTCGTCCACGACGAGGATGCGGGGCGCCCTGCCTGCAGCCATGCCCGGCGCACTGCATTCGCGCTGCCTGACCGACCGTTTTTGGCGCCCGGACCGCACCGACAAGGTTCGAGCGGTGATCCCGGCCCCGTGACGCCGGGACCGACCCGTCGGGGTCAGTGACGCAGGCCGCCGGGCACACCGGCATCCTCAGCGTCAGGGGTCTCTGACGGAAAGGGCCCGCGATGACGGCTTCCGTGACATGGCATCACTCGGCGGGACCTCGCTGGCGGCGGGCGCGCTCCCGGCCGCGACGTACCGGGGGGCACGCCGGGATCCTTGTGCTCTCAGCAGGCCGTCGCGGACGAGGCCCTTCAGGTCACGGGCCGCCGTCGGCTGGGTCACGCGGCAGCGTGCCGCCGCGTCGCCGCTGGTCCATGCGCGGCCCGCCCGCGCCTCACTCAAGAGGACCGCCCGGCGGGCGTTCGCGTCCAAGAGGGTCGGGCCGTACGGAAGGGTCGGCTGGAAGACGGGCTCGCCGATCGCGGGCGCTCGCGCCGGATGATCGGCGGCGGCACGGTCATCCCGCGCGCAGGCCGCCAGCCAGCGGTGCGCCCATTCCTGGGCGAGTCGCGGCGTCTCCGCGAACATCCAGGAGACACGGGGATGCGCCACCTGCAGCGCGGCGAGGACGTTCAGCAGCCATCCCGGTCGCACATCTCCACGCCGACCCTCCTTGATGACGTCGCTGAGGCGCCCTTCGACGACCAGGGCGGCGTGTCGGAGACTTCCGAGCTCGCCCAGCGTCAGGGCGAGCTGCCCGTCCACGGCCGCGTGCGCGAGATCCGCCACCCGCTTGCGCTCGACGGCGGCGACGACGGCGCCGTCGCGCAGTACCGCGTAGTCGCCCACCGGCAGGCCACGGCGCACGGTCCGCGCCTGCTGGTGCGCGAACCGCCACGGATAGCGCTCGGCCACATCGACCGCGATCTCGAGCGGACCGGCGAGGCCGCGGGCCTGCGGCACGCGAACGCCCGGGCGGGCCCCTCGCATGGAGGTCTGGGACCGCCAGAAGATCACCTCGCGGCCATGGCTGCGCGTCCACAGGAACAGCGATCGGCGGGCGCGGGCGCGGCGAAGCGTCAGGTGCACGGCGGCGCCCGAGCGCCAGCACGCCTCAACCGGGACCTCCTCGATGATGTCCGCCTCGCCCGGCCATTCGGCGCGCTCCTGGCAGTAGACATCCTTGCCGCGTGGCCACGTGTCCGCCGCCGCGAGGAAGATCCGCCCCTCGCCCGCCACGGGGAGCCGCAGTAGGTATGGCAGCCTGCTCGACGGCGCGGGGTTCCGGCCCAGCCAGAAGCTATTCAGCGAGTCGTTCACGTCGCATCCGGGACGAGCGCCGGCGCGGGCCCGCGCGAGGGCCACAGCGCGAAGACGACGGCGCCGATGACGATGACCGCGCCGAGCAGGGCCACCAGAGCGGGCCGCTCCTGCCTGACGATCGCGCCGAGGATCACCGCCACGATGGGCGCGACCACGCCGATGAACGACGCGTTCGTCACGGACCATGTCTTGATCAGCCACGCGAAGAGGACGAACGCCCCCAGCGAGCCGGCGACGGTGAGGTAGAGGATCGGCGCCCAGCCCTCGGCCGTGGCCGGGAGGGCGTGGTCCTCGCCGAGCGCCACGCTCGTTGCCAAGCATACGACGGCGCCCACCGCCGCGGCCACCGCGTTCGCAGGGATCGCTGGCTGCCGGGGCGCCTGCTTCAACAGGACGCCGGACAGCGCCGCGGACGTGGCCGCCACGAGCACCGTGAGGAGTCCGCCGAGCGGTACCGCCAGGCCGAGCTCGCCCGCGAAGATAGTCACGATGCCCACCACCGCGGCGACCGCCGCCACCAGCTTCCTCGGCGCGAGCGGCTCGACGTGCAGTCGCCAGGCGATGAGGCCGGTCGACAGCGGGACCGTCGCGAAGAGGATTGCGGCGATGCCGCTGGGGATGCTGTTCTCGCCGATGTACAGCAGCACGAAATTCACGCCGAAGTTGAAGAACCCGAAGAGCGCCGCGCCCCGCAGGGCGGCGCCGCGGGGAAAACGCGCGCCGGTGACGCGCGCGATGACGCTGAGCGCCACCGCCGCCAGGACGAGCCGGATCGCCGCAGCCCAGACCGGTGGCACCGCTTCGTTGCCGAGGCGGATCGCCAGGAAGGTGCTGCCCCAGATGAGGCAGCAGGCCGCGAAGGCGACGTACACCACGGCGGGGTCAGGTTACCCCGACGGAAAGCCGCGTTTCGGCCAGCCGCCGCGAGCGGTGCCGTTGTTCCTTCTCGCGACCTCGACGGCTCTGCCGCGCTTGGGAGGAGGGACGACGGCGCCGGTGAGCCAGGAGGGATTCGAACCCACGACCAAGGGATTAAGAGTCCCCTGCTCTACCGCTGAGCTACTGGCCCGCGTGAATTCTACGGCCAGCTGATGCTCTCGCCGAACGCACGACTGAGTGATTGCGTTGGATGGCTGAGGGATTCGGCCGCGAGTAACTCGGCTCGGACGCCTTATCCGACGCGGCCGTACACCTTGGTGAACGCACTCGGCAGCCGCAGGAGTTCCGCGATCGACTTTCTTCCGACGTACCTCCGCGTGGTGGCCATATGTGGGCGCCCAGGCGCTAGACCCGGCACTTCAGCGAGACCAGCTCGCTCGGAGGCGGCTGGCGAGCCGCTCGACGACCCGTTCGCGGCAAGTCCCACGGTGCATCGTTTTCGGGCGTTGCGCGACGGACGCGCCGGCTTATGTAGTTCGTTGTGGCTACATGAAGCCGGCACGGATCGGCATCCGCGCCTCACGTTGTCAGTACACGGGCACTTCTGAGTACGCCCCCCAGATCGCCTTGAGTGCGTTCACCATCTCGCCCATCGAGCAGCGGGCGTTCACGCATTCGATCGCGATCGGCATGATATTCGCCCTGTCGTCCGCGGCGACCGCCTGCAGCTCCTCCAGGAGCCGCTGCGCGCGGGTCTGGTCGCGGGCGGCTTTGACTCGCCGGAGCCGCTCGATCTGCTTGCGCTCAGTCTTCGGGTCGATCTTGTGGACCTCGATCGCCTGCTCCGCGCCGGGAGGCTCGACGTAGCGATTGACACCGATGACCGGCTTCTCGCCGCTCGCCTTGCGCTCCGCGATGCCATACGCGAAATCCGCGAGCTCGCGCTGGAAGTAGCCCTGCTCGATCGCCGCGACGGTCCCACCCAGCGCGTCGACGCGCTTGAGGTACTCGAAGGTGGCCTCCTCCATGTCGTTCGTGAGCGCTTCGACGTACCACGATCCCCCGAGCGGGTCGACGACGTTCGTCACGTTGGTCTCCTCGGCGATCACCTGCTGCGTGCGCAGCGCGAGGGTCATCGCGAACTCCGAAGGGATCGCATACGCCTCGTCGAGGCCGTTGGTGTGGAGCGACTGGGCGCCACCGAGCACCGCCGACAGCGCCTGGAGCGCGGTGCGCACGACGTTCACGTACGGCTGCGGCTTCGTCAGCGACGCCGCCGCGGTCTGGCAATGGAAGCGAAGCCGCATCGATTCGGGCTTCGTCGCGCCGAACTCCTCTTTGACGATCTTCGCCCACACGCGTCGCGCCGCGCGGAACTTCGCGATCTCCTCGAAGAAGTCGGCCTGACTCACGAAGTAGAACGCCAGACGCGGCGCGAAGGCGTCGACCGGAACGCCGTGGTCCACGACGGTACGGAGATAGGCACGCGCATTAGCCATCGTGAAGGCGAGCTCCTGCACCGGGGACGCTCCGGCCTCGGAGATATGGTAGCCACTGATGTTGATCGGGTTGTAGCGGGCCATCTTCTCAGCGCAGTACACGATCGTGTCGCGTACGAGGCGCATCGACGGTCGTATCGGGTACGTCCACTCCTTCTGCGCGACGTACTCCTTGAGGATGTCGTTCTGGATCGTCCCCGAGAGCTTATTGAGGTCGTACCCGCGCTCTTGCGCCACCGCCACGTACATCGCGAGAAGGATCCACGCCGTTGGATTGATCGTCATCGAGACGGAGATCTTCTCGAGGTCGATGCCTTCGAAGAGGTCGAGCATGTCGTCGAGCACGTCCACCGCGACACCCTCGCGGCCGACCTCGCCGGCCGACATCTCGTCGTCGGAGTCATAGCCCATGAGCGTCGGCATGTCGAAGTCGACGGACAGGCCTGTCTGGCCGTTCGCGATCAGGTACTTGAACCGCCGATTGGTGTCCGCGCCCGTGCCGAATCCCGCGATCTGGCGCATGGTCCAGGTCCGGCCGCGGTACATCGTCGGATACGGGCCCCGCGTGTACGGGTACATCCCGGGGAGGCCGATCTCCTCCCACGGCGTGTCGGCGACGTCGCTGGGCGTGTAGACGCGCTTCACCGGTCTACCCGATCCGGTCACAGCGTCGGGGTTGGGCTCCGCTTGGCGGGCGACGAACGACGCGAGCTCCGTCGCCTCCCAGCGACGGGCATCCGACTGGACGACCGATCGGGCGTCGTCCGCGATCCAACGGGTCCGCTTCTCGGGCGTCGCTCCTTGCCCTGACACACGCTCCTCCTTCAGACCACCTGCAGCAGCTGCTCTGCAGCGGACGCGGGATCGAGACGACGGGCACAGACCTCCTCGACGGCGCGCTCGAAGGCCTCGCCACGCGCGGGGCCCTGCAGATGATCGACCAGGATGCGCTGCGCGAGCGCCTGGACCTGACGTTCGGCCATAGCGCGGGCACGCGCCGCGAGCCCACCGCTCTCGACGAGCGCTCGACGATGGCGGTCAAGCTCGTCCGCGAGCTCGTCGACACCGGCGGCGGTCGCGGCGACGGTCTTGACGATCGCGGGGCGCGACAGCCCCGCTCGCTGGGCACCGCCGAGGCTGAGCATGGAGCGCAGGTCAGCGACGGTCCGGTCCGCGCCGTCGCGATCCGCCTTGTTCACGACGTGGATGTCGGCGATCTCGAGGATCCCCGCTTTCATCGCCTGGACGTCGTCGCCGAGACCGGGAACGCTCACCACGACGACAGCATGCACGGCCGAAACGATGTCGATCTCGTCCTGGCCCACGCCTACCGTCTCGACGAGGACGTAGTCCATGCCCGCGGCATCGAGCACGGTGATCGCGTCGGCCGTCGCCCGGGCGATGCCGCCGAGCGCTCCTCGCGTCGCCATCGACCGGATGAACACACCCGGGTCCGACTCGAGACCGGACAGCCGGATCCTGTCGCCCAGGATCGCGCCGCCCGAGTACGGGCTCGAGGGATCCACGGCGACGATCCCGACCGTCGCGCCGCGCCGCCGTAGCTCCACGGTGAGCGCGCTGGCAAGCGTGCTCTTTCCGGTCCCAGGTGCCCCTGTCAGGCCGACGATCCACGCGCGTCCGCCCGAGCGGAAGAGCTCCGCGATCTCGTCGCCTGCTCCCGGCGCTCGGGTTTCGGCGCGCGTGATCATGCGGGCGACCGCGCGCGCGTCGCCCGCCAGCACGCGCTCCACGTGCGATCGCGTGGCGCTCATCGTCATGTCCGCAGGATGTCGCGCCGGTCGATCACGCGGCGTGCCTTGAACTGGGTACGCTCGAGCGTCCCAGGTGGCACGACCTCGACGCGCGCTCCCACTCCGAGCACCGTCCTGAGGCGATCCTCGGCGGCGCGGCGGAGTCCGGCCGTCGCGGCATCCCCCATCTCGTGGAGCTCCCGGTCCGTCTCGATCTGGACCGAGAGCTCATCCATCGCGCGATCGCGCGACACGATGATCCGGTGCTCGCCGCCGTAGTGATCGAGCGCCATGACGATCTCATCGATGGCTGACGGGTACACGTTCTCACCGCGCACGGTGAACATGTCGTCGATCCGACCGTAGATGCCTTTCGGGAGGATCGGATACGTCCGCCCGTCGGGGCCCGGCCCCGCTTCCCAACGCGTCAGGTCCTTCGAGATGAGGCGGATCATGGGCTGGCTCAGCCGTTCGAGGTGTGTGTAGACGGGTGTCCCTTGGCTGCCGTACCCCACACGCGTAAGCGTGCGCGGGTCCACGACCTCCGTGTAGACGACGTCTTGCCAGCACAACATGCCGGGCTGGCCATCGGATTCACCGAGATTCATCCACGGCGACATCTCCGCCATCGAGCCGCAGTCGAACACGCGGCCGCCGTAGAGCTCCACGATCTTCTCGCGGACCGCGGGTATCGAAGCCCCCGGCTCGCCAGAGAAGAACAGGATCCTGATCCCGAACTCGCGGGGATCGACGCCTTCGCTCTGCGCCACTTCGGCGAGATGGAGTGCGTAGGACGGCGTCCCGTAGAACGCGTCCGGCCGCATCTCTTTCAGCCACATCACGGCGCGCAGCGTCTGGCCCGGGACCCCCGCTCCGAACGGGAAGACGCGCGCGCCCAACCGCTCGGCACCGACGAGCGCTCCCCACGATCCCATGTACAGGCTGAAGAACGAGGCGATGAAGACGGTGTCGCCCGGACGCACGCCCATCGACCAGAGGACGCGCGCGTGCGCATTCGCGATCGCGCGCCAGTCCGCGTGCGATAGGCCGAACGCCGTCGGCCGGCCGGTCGTCCCGGACGTGCCATGGATGTGAGCGACCTCAGACTCGTCGACGCACAGGTAGTCGCCGAACGGTGGATGGTCCGCTTGCGCCGCTCGGAGCTCCTCCTTCGTCACGACCGGAACGCGTTCGAAGTCCTCGAACGAGCGGATCATCGCCGGGTCGATCCCGGCCTCGTCCCACTTGCGCTTATAGAACGGCGCGCGGTCGTACGCGTACCGCATGACCGCCCGGATCCGCTCGATGATCAGCACATCGCGCTCCGACGACGGCATCGTCTCGCGGCGCGGGAACCAGTAGCGCTGGCCGCGGTCGGGCCGATACGAGTCGTCGTACGCGGGCAGCCACGACCACGATTCCATTGCTAGTGTCCCGTCTCCAACGCTTCTCGACAATGCTCGACCTTGCGCAGGATCGACTTCGCGCTCGCGGTCCAGACGAACGGACGCGGGTCGGCGTTGTTCACGCGGAGGTACTGGCGGATCGCGCGGATGAGCTCGGGCACGCTACGGAAGGTGCCGCGACGGATGCGCTTCCTCGTGATCTCGGCGAACCAGCGCTCCACGAGGTTGAGCCAGGAGGCGCCGGTCGGCGTGAAGTGCAGGTGGTATCGGGGGTGCGCGGCGAACCACTTGCGCGCCTGGGGATGGGTGTGCGTGCCGTAGTTGTCGAGGACGAGGTGGCTCTCGCGCCGCTTGGGGGTCCCGCGCTCGATGCGCTCCAGGAAGCCGAGGAACACACTAGACGTCCGCGCGGCGCACGTGCAGTGCCTGGCGGAAAGCGGCGACGACGGAATCCGGTGTGCTGTCCTGGCCGAGGATCTCGGCGACGCCGAGCCGCTTGAGCTCGAGGACATCCTCGTCGGGTATCACCCCGCCGCCCAGCAGCACGATGTCGTCCCAGACGCCACGGTCCTTCATCGCCTGGATGAGCCTCGGGAACACCGTCATGTGCGCACCGCTGAGGATGCTCACCCCGATGCAGTCAACGTCCTCCTGGACCGCCACGTTGATGACCTCTTCCGGCCGGCGATGCAGCCCGGTGTAGACCACCTCCATCCCCGCATCCCGTAACGCGCGCGCGACGATCTTGACGCCGCGGTCATGGCCGTCGAGCCCGAGCTTCGCGACCAACACGCGGATGGGTGTGGTCCCGCTCATTGTCACCGGTATCCTCCCCGATCCAGAGCCTCGCAGCTCGAACGCTCTGCGCGGCACATGGACGCGCACATCGGTGCGTTGCGGAATGATGCGGCGCCGGACCTGATCGTGCTGACGACGAGGCCAGCCGCCTCGACATGCGCGAGGCTCGCCGATGCGTGTCCGAGCTCACACAGGGTCGAGAGCCTCCTGCTCGTCGCGGATCTCGTAGCCGTAGCCCTGCTCTGCGAGGAAGAGCTGGCGGTGCATCGCGAAATCCTGGTCGTTGGTCTCGCGGGTGACCAGGGTGTAGAAACAGGCCTGGCCGCCGTCCATCTTCGGCCTCAAGATCCGGCCGAGCCGCTGAGCCTCTTCCTGGCGCGACCCGAAGGTCCCGGACACCTGGATCGCGACGTTGGCCTCAGGCAGGTCGATCGCGAAGTTCGCGACCTTGGACACCACGAGCAGCCGTACCTCGCCCGACCGGAAGCGGTCGTACAGGCGCTCTCGTTCACGGGCCGCGGTGGCTCCGGTGATCAACGGCGCATCAAGCGCGGACGCCAGCTCTTTCAGCTGGTCGAGATACTGGCCGATGACCAGCACTCGATCGTCCTGGTGCCGCCGGCAGAGCGCGGCGGTCAGCGCGAGTTTGCGCGGCACGGTGGCCGCGACACGATAGCGGTCCTGCGGTTCGGCGACCGCGTACTCCATCCTCTCCTCGGGCGTCATCGCCACCCGAACCTCCACGCAGACGGCGGGCGCGATCCATCCCTCCGCCTCGAGCGACCGCCAGGGCGCGTCGTAGCGCTTGGGGCCGATCAGGCTGAACACGTCATCCTCGCGCCCATCCTCGCGCACCAACGTTGCCGTGAGCCCGAGTCGGCGCTTCGACTGGATCTCTGCCGTCATCCGGAAGACCGGCGCGGGGAGCAGGTGGACCTCGTCGTAGATCACAAGCCCCCAGTCCTCGCGCGCGAGCAGCTCGAGGTGGGGATAGGTCTCGGGACCGGACGCGGTCACCCCGGAGCTGTCGCCGTTCCCACGGACGCGGCGTGAACGATGCGTTAGCACCTGGTATGTCGCAACGGTGACCGAGCGCGCCGACTTGACCTCGCCCGAGTATTCCCCGACCTCATCCTCACGCAGCGTCGTGCGCCGGAGCAGCTCGCGGCGCCACTGCCGCACCGCGACCACGCTGGTCGTCAAAACCAACGTACGCGTGCCGGCGCGCTCCATCACGCCCATTCCGATGAGCGTCTTGCCCGCACCGCACGGAAGCACGAGGACTCCGCTGCCGCCGTCGCGTCCACCCGCGGCCCAGAAGGAGTCGACGGCCGCGACCTGATAGTCGCGGAGCTCGAACGGCTCGCCATCGGTGGTGACGGTTCGCATCGCGATCGTCAGAGGCGCGCCCGGCGTGTACCCCGCGAGATCCTCGGCCGGCCAGCCTGCCCTGATGAGCGCCTGCTTGAGGCGGCCACGGGCGAACCGGTCGACGGCGGCCGACACGGGACCCAGCCGGGGGCCGAGCAACGCCGCCACCTGCCTGTTCCGGCTCACTTCCTCCAAGATCGCGGGGTCGGCGGCGCGCAGGACGAGACCGCCGTCCTCCATCTCGATCCGCAGGCGCCCGTAGCGGGCGGCCTGGTCGGCGATCTCGCTGCGGACCGATCCCGGCACCGGGTAACGCGAGAAGCGGTCGAGCGCCGCGAGCATCTGCTCGGTCGTCGTGCCGGCGGCCCGCGCGTTCCACAGCGAGAGCGGGGTGACCCGGTAGGTGTGGACGTGTTCGGGGCTGCGCTCGAGCTCGGCGAACTTCGCGATCTCCGCGCGGCACTCACCCGCCACGGGATGGTTTGCCTCAAGCAAGAGGGTGCGGTCGGACTGGACGATCAGCGGCCGTCCCATGCTGTCGGTCAACGCCCGCTCCGGGCGGCCAAGCCGCTGGTCACTTCGCTACCTCCCCGGGGGCGTGATCCGTCTCCATGAGCCCCCACCACCATCGCCGTCCAGGACATCGTCGGATTCGTCGTCCGTATCTGCGGCGTAGTCGCGCTCCAGCCTCGCCAGCTCCAGCAGCTGCCCGGACTCGGCATGCGGCCGAGGTTGCCCGCTGACCGCTTCGACCCAGAGCACCCGGCCCACGTCGAACACACGAACGGTGGACGCCGCCTGGTCCTGCGCGTGCATCTGGTAGGCGTTCACCCATAGCGGGCCGACGACCAGGATCTCCGGGGCGCCGGAGGCGAGTTGGTAGCCGATCTCGACCGGCTGCCGGTGCCGAGCCGCCTCGATGAGCGCCACGCGCACCGCTTCACTTCTCGTAGGCGCCGGCCCGATCGCCTCTACCGCGCCAGGTGCCGAGCGCAGGGCGGCCGCGAGCGCCGCGGCGGCCGCGCGATCGAGGGCCGCAGGCTCGGTCAGCGGACGCGCTCTGCGCTCGGACGCCGAGGTGCTGGCAGGTCGATCCTCCTGCACCGCGGGAGCGGCGGGCTCCGAGCCGCGCTCCGCCACCGGCATGAGGCCCGCCCGGCGCAGCGCCGTCATCACCTCGCGGCGATCGCGTCCATCGATCACCGCCACCGTCGACGAGATCCGCCGGAACCCGCTCCCTCCGAGCGTACGGTTCCGCGCCACGACCTCCATCTGCGCCTGATCATCGGCCACGATGTAGATGCCGGCTTGTCCCACACGCAAGCGACCGTGGCGCCGTGCGACATCGTCCACCAGCGCGACGACGTTCTGGGGGATCTCGCTCGATGCGTGGTCGCGCAGCACCTCAAGGATCTTGCCCGCCGCCAGACCGCTGTCGAGCGCGCGTCCGAGCGAGGATTCGGTCAGCCTGTACACGCGCGCCGGCTGCACCGACACGATCTCGGCGATGCGGACGAGGATCTGAGCCAGCTCACTCGTCGGCGGCCCAGACACCACCACACGGTGGTCCGCGGTCACGACGCAGCGATCCACGGGGGGAGGAAAGGCGCGCTTCAGCGCATCGACGTCGACCGCCCCGCCGGACAGGAACGCGAGTCGGCCGGCGATGTTGAGGCCGATCACGGGTTGAGCGGAACCCGCGCAGAGCGACGAGAGCGCCTGACCAACGGACAGCGCGAACGCCGCACCGGTCCCTGCTTCGGGGAAGAGCGCAGGATAGCGCCAGGACAGTGCCTTCCCGATCGTGGCAACGGTCGCACCGTGACCAGACTCCAGCTCACCCAGAAGCTGGAACAGCATCGTGGTGCGTATCTCATGCGCCTGGTCGGACCTCTGCCGCCCGATGGCACGCCAGGATTCGAGCCACGTCAGGGCCAGCTCGAGCCAGCGCTCGGCCTCTGACAGCCGCAGCCAGCGGTCGACCTCGCTGGTGACGTCGATGATGGCGCGGCGGGACTGGAGAACACGCGGGTGGCGATATGAGCGGTTTCGCTTTTCGGGCACCATCTCGCGCTCCCGCAGCAGGCCGGCCGCGAAGCCGAGCGCGATCAGCTGCTCCGTTGCGTCCTCGCTCCAGCCGATCATCTGGGCGGCGCGTTTGATCTCGCGCCTGGGCGCGCCGCCTTCCTTCAGCGCTGACGGCGGCGCATGGCGCCAAGCCTCGAGGAGCGTGTCCATCGCGGTGATCAGCTCTATCGGATGCCTCTCATCCCGCACCGGGGCCAGCTCTAACGCCGGAGCCGACGCATCCCATGCCGCGAACACGCGGCCACGCAGCGCGCGCTCGACCTCCGCCGGCACCGCGACCGTCGAGCGCGATTCATCCTCGGGAAGGGCGATCCCGTGTTCGAAGAGCCATCCGGCGCCGTCCTCGGCGCCACGCGGATTCCATGACATCGACCACCATGAGTAGGGGCGCCGCCAACCAGCCCCCGGGCGGACGCCGCGACTCGAGCCGCCGGCCCGCCGAAGCGTGTCGAGGTCGGCCCGCGCAGCCGGGGGAGCCGTCCTCAGCACCGCTCCGATCGCATCCCGGTCCGCCAAGCGCGCGCGCACCGCATTGACCAGCTCGCGCTTGCGTTTGGGCAGCGTGGGTCCGGCCAGACCGAGGCGCATGGCGATCGACCGCAGCTCTTCGACCGTCAGGTTCCCCAGGAGATGCGCGGCCGACGTACCGAGGCCACCGGGGTTCCACACCAGCCATCCCACGTCGGAGGGCACGTTGACTGCGCCCTCATGGTCGATGAACGCCAGCCCCCAGCGCTGCAGCTCGTTGGCGGCGGCAGCGAGATCCGCGGCATTCGGACCCTCCATCTCGGCCGCAGCCGTGGTCAGGCGACCTCCCGCGAGGCAGGCAAGCTGGAGGACTTGGCTTAGGAAACGGTCGAGGCGCGTGAGCGCGCGCGAGACATCCCGCGGCCGCGCCAGCGTCGCAGCGAGGTCGCTCCAGCCAGCACTCGGGCGAGCAGCCAGCGCCGCGACCTCGGGGCGCCGCGACAGCAGGACCTCGAGATCATCATCCGGGAGCGCCTGCAGACGTCTCGCGAAGTTCAGAACTCTGACTCCAACGCGATCCGATTCTAGAAGACGGACCATCACAAGAGGGTGTGTAGACGGCGACGCGGCTCACCTTCGGTGACGATGCCCGCGAGTGGCCTTCTCCTCGGTGATCGGGATCGAGCCGCAGTCCTCTTGCTTCATGAGGACGGCGGCCTCGCCGAGCGTGGCGGTCGGCGGGAGCGTCGCGGGCTGCCTGGTCATGATCTGCTGCACATCCATGAGTGAACTGCCTCCCTGGAGTTGCTCGACTTCAGGAGGCAGCAGGACATGAGCCACGCGCGAGGCCGGTTTGGCGGCTAGGAGCCGCCGATCTTGAACATCTTCGTGCCGCAGACCGGGCACGTTCCCTGGGTCGCCGGACGACCGTTCTTCATCGTGATCGGCTTCGCATCCTTGATCTCGCGCGAAGCCTTGCACTTCACGCAGTAGCCATTCGCCAACCCTTCACCTCCATGCCCCGCCGAGGCGCCGGTATCGTACCCCAGGACCACAAAACCCCGCCTTTGGGCGGGGTCTCGTGGTGAGGAAGGGAAGGGTTGGATATTCGGTTGTGTCGGTGACGGAAGAAGCAACTTCCGTGCCACCTTCCGGCGGCTTGAGTGCGCGCTGAGCTGGTCTCCGTCGGGACGGAACTGCTCCTCGGGCAGATCGTGGACACGAACTCCGCGTACCTCTCCGGTCGGCTCGCCCAGCTCGGTATCGATTGCCTCCATATGTCCACAGTTGGCGATAATCTCGGCCGGGCGACCGAGGCCTTCGAACGCGCGCTTTCGCGGAGCGAGCTGATCTTGTCGACGGGGGGCCTCGGCCCGACGGAAGACGACCTCACGCGCGAGGCCATCGCCGGTGCCCTCGGCGAAGCGCCCGAGGTCGATCCGGATCTCGAACGGGAGCTGCGCGCGTGGTTCTCGGGCCGCGGGCTGGCGATGCCGGAGCGGAACAGGAAACAAGCGTGGCTCATTCCCTCGGCGCGCCCGCTGGGCAATCCGCTCGGCACCGCCCCGGGTTGGGACGTCGCCCGCGCGGGGCGGCGGATCGTCGCCATGCCGGGAGTGCCGCGGGAGATGACGCGGATGTGGGAGGCGGAGGTCGAGCCGACGCTCGGCGGCGGAGCGGTGCTGCGCTCGCGCACGCTCAAGCTGCTGGGAATCGGGGAGTCCGGCGTCGAGGAGGCGCTCGACGAGCTCGTGCGGTCGACCGCGCCGACGGTGGCCACGTACGCAAAGACCGACGGGGTCCACGTCCGCATCACGGACAAGGACGCGGACCTGCACGCGGTCGCGGAACGCATCGCCGCGATGGAGGCGGCGGTGCGCGCCCGCCTGCACGAGCACATCTGGGGCGTCGACGACGAGAGCCTGTCCGGTGTGGTGGGCAGGTCGCTCCGCGCTCGCGGTTGGCGTCTGGTGACCGCGGAGTCAATGACCCGCGGCGATGTCGCGGTGGCCTTGGCGGACGCGACCCCCGACTGGTACGCGGGCGGCGTCGTCCTGCCGCGAGCCGATCGTCGCGCCCTTCTCGCCGCGAGCGAGGCGTTCGGCGCCGAGGTCGTCCTGGTGCTGCCCCACGGCGACACCGAGAGCGCGCTCGTCCTTCGCACACCCGCCGATGAGGCGGAGCTGGTGGTGCGCTTCGCCTCCCCGGCGGAGGGCCGGCGCCGCGCGGCGCTGTCGGCTCTCGACCTCGTCCGAAAGGTCCTCGGCCGAGGTGCTCCGTGACAGACGAGCTCGCAGCGCGCGATCACCTTCTCGATCCGGCGATGCCGTTGAGCGGCGAGGTGCGCTAGTCCCGAGGGCGATCCATCGGCGACCGAAGGAACGTCCGCGCGGACGATCTGGGCGGGCAGCGGCGGCCGAACCGCGCGAAGGCAGCGTGGGCGCGATCCGCCAGCGTCGGCGAGTGCGGCCGGAGCGACCGAAGCACTCGCGCGCGGATCCGCGCGCGGCGCACCTGCGGGAGCTGGTCGAACGCGTCCTGTTCGGGTGCCATCGCCTAAGTAACGGCGTGTCGCGGCGCTCGGTGCGGTGCGGAGGTCCCCGCGCTGCGGGAGGCGCTCAGTTCGCCCGAGCGGGTCCGCCCCATACGGGCACGTAGTGGCTGGTCCAGGTGTCCTGGTGGATCACGTTCCCGTTCTCGACCACCGTGCGGGTGCGCACGACGTCCCGGCCGCGCACCGCGTAGCCCGGCGCGAACGCGGGGTCGGCGGGCTGGCTCGGGGGAACGTCGGTGAAGTTCGATTCGACGGCGTCGCTGAATGTCACCACCCGTCCCGTCGGGATACTGAGCAGCTCGAACGACACGCTGGTCGCCGCGCCCACGGCGCGGATAAGCACCGGGTAGGGGGCGTCGTTCTTCCAGCGCAGGTCGACGCCGGGGAGGAACACCGCGGCGTCGAGCCCGATCGGGTAGCGGTCGATGTAGTAACCGTGCTCGTGGCGCTCGACGATCTGGAAGCCGGCGCGGGCGACGGCGTTGAACAGCGTCGTCGATACCTGGCACAGCCCGCCACCGATGACGTTCTCGTCGGACCGGTTGTCGATGATCGCGCCGGCGTAGGCGTACCCGCGCTCCACCGTAACGGGCCCGAGGAGCTCCCAGAACGAGAACGTCTGGCCGGGCGCGATGACGACGTTGTTGAACTGCGAGGCGCCGAGCGTGATGTTCGCGTGGCGCGACGCGCTCGGCGGGTAGTACGTGATGAACGAGGAGACGTGCGTCATCCCGCTGGTGTAGCGCGCCGCCTGCGCGGTGTTGAAGACCGGGAGGTCGGCCACCAGGGGAGCGGTGACGACGCGGTGCGACGTCGCCGACGGCGCCATCAGCTCGCGGAGCAGCGCCGCCCGGAGCGCGTCCTGGTCGATGCGCGAGCCGTCCTGCGACGGGATCACGAGCAGCGTGTCGTCGCGGTTCACGATGTACGAAGCGTTCCTCGCCGGGCGGTCCAGGTCGTCGGCGATGGACGCGACCCACTCGCGGACGCGATCCTCACGCACGCTCACGACGTACCGGTAGCGCGTCGGCGGAGCGATCGCGCCCGAGGGGACCGGGGGGAGGTCGGCCGGCGCGACCGCGACCTTCTCGATCGTCGCGAGCGTCGCGAGGCCTGCCGCGTTCTCCACGATCCCGCGGTCGCCCGCGGTGACCTCGAGCTCGGTGGTAAGCGCGCGGGCGACGTCGGCCGCCTCCCGCATCCCGGCCTCGTCGAGGGCGGGATACGTGACGCGGACGCGCGGCGCGAAGTCGCGGTCGCCGAGGGTCTCCGGCTGCAGGAGCAGCGCTATCGTCGCCGCCCGGTCGAGCTCTCGCCCGACGACCGACTGCGTGACCGTGATGCCCGCGGGCGTCACGCGCATGTCTCCGTCGCGGACGCCCTGATCGATCCCTGCAGCGACCTGCGCCACCCAGCGCTGAGCGGCGTCGCCGTCGGCGCGCATGGTGAAGGGCACGTTGGCCTGGCCGGCGATGGCCGAGGACCAGGCGTTGATGCGGTCGGCGATCGGACCGCTCTTCCCCAGCCCGAGCGCGGCGCCCTCGGCCGCGGCCAGGTCCGGGACGATGCCGAGGGCCGCGTTCGTCGTCCGCCAGGTCTGGCCGTCGTACGAGACGGTGACGGCCGCGGCGGCCCACGGCGCGCCGAGCTCGTTCTGCAGCCTGGCGCGAAGCTCGGGCCCGCGGAGCGAGCTCACGTCGATACCGCCGACGCGCACCCCCGGCAGCGCGCGGTCCGCGTAGAACACCAGAGCGGCGGCGATCGCCACGGCGGCAAAGAGCACCGGCAGCAGGAGCACCTGGACCACGACTCGAAGCGCGGACGTCCCGCGCCTCGTGCCCGTGCTCGTGCCGGGTCCCTGGCGCTTCTCCTTGGCGATGACGGTCACGTTCTGCTGCCTCCTCTTCTTGCTGATGGGCGTTCGCTGGTTCTTGCTGCTGGGCGTTCGCGAGGGCCGCTTGCCCGCCTTGCAATGGGACCTATTCTGCACGGACCTTCGCCAACGCGCGCGCTCCACCTAAAGGTTTTCATTACTTCGCCGGGGCGCGCTGACGCCTGTCATGGCGCAGATGACCGAAGCGTGGCACGGAACGGAGGCAACAAAACAAGAGCCCCGGCACCCCAGGGGAGCAGGGAGTGCCGGGGCTTGGTGGGGGCTGAACTGGCCAGCGGGCGGGCCGACCAGGGCCTGACTAGGGGATCACGAGCACCCCGTGGTCTCTCCGCAGTTCTCGCACTTGTGGCAGGTGCCGCTCCGCACGGTCAGCCAGCCACACCGCGGGCAGGGGGGTGCGTCGGGGGTGGAGTTCATCCGGCGCGGAGCCGCGTTCGCGGCCTCGGCGACCGACCGCTGAGCCGGCTCCGCCGCGAGGGCCATGACCCTGTTCAGCAGTTCGAGCTGGGGCGTGGGGTCGGCGATCTCCGTCGTCCGGACCAGGCCGAGCGCCACCTTATCGTCGGACGACAGGAACCGGTAGCCGAGCCAGCGGAAGACGTAATCGACGATCGACTTCGCGAAGCCGATCTCGGGGTTGCCGGTCCAGCCCGACGGCTCGAAGCGCATGTGCGCGAACTTCTCGACGAGGTGCGTCAGCGGTACGCCGTACTGCAGCATGATCGAGATCGATGTCGCGAACGCGTCCATCATCCCGGAGAGCGTCGAGCCCTCCTTGGCCATGGTCACGAACAGCTCGCCCGGCGTCCCGTCCTCGAAGAGCCCGACCGTGATGTAGCCCTCGTGGCCCTCGATCGTGAATTTGTGGGTGAGCGAGGCGCGCGTCTCCGGCAGGCGGTGCCGCTGACGCTCGACCGCGACGACCTGCGGTTCGGCGGCCACCTTCTTCGAGTTGGACGACGCCGTGCTCGTCGAGAGCGGCTGGACCTTCTTGCTGCCGTCGCGGTAGATCGCGATGGCCTTCACACCGTGCCGCCACGCCTCGACGTACGCGTCCGTCACATCGTCGACTGTCGCGGTCTCGGGCAGGTTGACGGTCTTGCTGATCGCGCCCGAGATGAATGGCTGGACCGCACCCATCATCTTGATGTGGCCCATGTGGCTGATCGTGCGTGTGCCGTTGCGCGGCTTGAACGCGCAGTCGAACACCGGCAGATGCTCGGCGCGGACCGCGGGAGCGCCCTCGATCGTGTCGTAGCGCTCGATGTAGGTCGTGATCTCTCCGACCTCCGAGTCCGTGTAGCCGAGCGTGCGCAGCGCCGCCGGCACGGTCGAGTTGACGAGCTTCAGCATGCCGCCGCCGACGAGCTTCTTGTACTTCACGAGCGCGATGTCCGGCTCCACGCCGGTGGTGTCGCAATCCATCATGAAGCTGATCGTGCCCGTCGGCGCGAGGACGCTGACCTGCGCGTTGCGGTAGCCATGCTCCTCGCCGAGCTCCACCGCGTCGTCCCACGCCTGGCGTGCCGCGGGAACGAGACCGGGCGCGAGACGCTCCTCGATCCGCCCCGCGTGGAGCCGGTGCATGCGCATGACGCGGCCGTGGGGCTCGCGGTTCTTCGGGTACTCCTCGTAGGGGCCCTTTACGGCGGCGATGCGCGCGGATTGCGCGTAGCCCTCGCCGGTGAGGATCGCCGTGATCGCGGCGGCGTGGGCGCGGCCTTCATCCGAGTCGTAGGCGAGGCCACGGCTCATCAGCAGCGCGCCGAGGTTGGCATAGCCGAGGCCGAGCTCGCGGTTCGCGTACGCGTTGCGCGTGATCTTCGCCGTCGGGTACTCGCTGTAGCCGACGAGGATCTCCTGGGCCGTGATGACGATGTCGATCGCGCCCTTGAAACGCTCGACGTCGAACTCGCCGTCGGCACGCACGAATCGCAGGAGGTTGAGGCTGGCGAGGTTGCACGCGGTGTCGTCGAGCGACACGAACTCACTGCAGGGGTTCGTCGCGTTATTGCGGCCGGTGTTCGGCCTGGTATGCCAGTCGTTGCAGGTCGTGTCGAACTGCATGCCAGGGTCACCGCAGGCCCACGCGGCCTCGGCGATGTCGTGCAGCACCTCGCGCGCCTTGACCGTCTCGAGCGTCTCGCCGTTCGTGACCGCCCGGAGGTCCCAGCCCTCGTCCGCGAGCGCGGCGCGCATGAAGCCGTCGGTCGCGCGGACCGAGTTGTTCGCGTTCTGGAACTGGATCGACTGCCACGCCTCGCCGTTGAGGCCCATGTCGTAGCCGGCATCGCCGAGCGCCCACGCCTTCTGCTCCTCTTTCGCCTTGCACCAGACGAACTCGCGGATGTCCGGGTGGTCCGTGTTCAGGACCACCATCTTGGCCGCGCGGCGCGTCGTGCCGCCCGATTTGATGGAGCCCGCGACCGAGTCTGCGCCGCGCATGAACGAGACGGGTCCGGAAGCCAGGCCGCCGCCCGAGAGGTGCTCCCTGCTCGAGCGGATCGTCGACACGTTGATGCCGGAGCCCGACCCGCCCTTGAAAATGACGCCCTCGTTCTTGAACCAATCGAGGATCGAGTCCATCGAGTCGTCGACCGAGAGGATGAAGCAGGCCGAGCCCTGGCGGCGCGCACCCGGGACGCCGATGTTGAACCAGACCGGCGAGTTGAACGACGCGTGCTGGTGGACCATGAGATAGCGCAGCTCGTCGGCGAAGATGGCCGCGTCGGCCGCGGCAGCGAAGTAACCCTCCGCGAGGCCGACGCGCGCGAAGGTGTCGACCACGCGATCCACCATCTGGCGCACGCTCCTCTCGCGCTGCGGCGTGCCGAGCTTCCCGCGGAAGTACTTGGAGGCCACGACGTTCGTCGCGGTCATGGACCACGACTTCGGGACCTCGACGCCCTTCTGCTCGAAGACGTTCCCGCCCTCACCGGGGATCGCGGCGTCGCGCAGCTCCCACTCGATCTCGTCGTACGGATGCACGCCCTCGCGGGTGAAGGCGCGCTCGACGCGCACGCCCCGCGGGGACGGGGTCGCGGACTCGCGGCGGGGGCCTTCGGCGATGGCCACGGCTACGACCCCGCGGCCGCCGCGCGCCCATCGACGGCACGCAGGAGCGACGGGCGAAGGAGCGACGGGCGAAGGAGCAAGAGCTCGGTCTCGAGGTAAGGCGTGCTCTCGGACGGATTTCCGGCGTTCATGGCTCCCCTTCTCCGCTGCGCGCCCCCACTAGATGTGGACCCGGTAGGTCCGGCTGGCCCCAGATGTTGGGCCCGCAGCGGGAGGACCATACCTCGGTCGGCGCCGCTGTCAAGGGGCAGAATGAGGTCAGCGGCGGGGCGACAGGGGGATCACGTGGCGCTAGTGCGGATCGCGTGCGGGGCTCAGGCCCTCCCGCGCACGACGCCGCAGCCGTCGCGCAGCACGACGTCATCCGCGCGAAGCGGAAGCCGCCAGTTACCGGGATCCGCGGCCCGGCTGACCGCGTCGTTGACCGGGCCACGCAGCGGGCCCGGAAGGCCGTCGGTGTCGAGCGCGGTCACCACGAAGCGCACGCGCCCGTCGCGGACCTCGGGGGCCAGCGTCGCCCTGATGGGAAAGCGCAGGAAGCCCGCGAGCGCGACCGCGCTCACGTGCACGCCATCAGGAGCGATCCCGACCGCGACGTCGCGCACCGGGAAGGCGCCGCCCTCGCCGAGCTGCGCCAGCGCGGCCTGCGTCAGCACGGCGTCCGTCACCACCAGGGTCGCCTGCTGATCCCTGTGTCCGGGGGCCCAGCCGCGCAGCGCGGCGAGCCGCTCGTCCATGCTGCCGTCGGCGAAGACCACGCCCCGAGCGTCGTCGGCGCAGGCGCCCGAGAGCTTCGCCGCCGGTGAGGGGGAGGCCACTACCGGCGCGGGCGACGGAGGCGCGGTCCGCGAAACGAAGAGCGAGAGCACCAGGAGCGCCGCGGCGATGGCCGCGACGCCGGCCGCGGCGCGCTGGACCGCCTTACGTGAGCGCGGCCGGTGCGACCGCGCCGGCTGTCGCGAGCGCCGCTTCGACGAAAGCGCGCACGCCGCGCCGAAGATCGTCCTCGGCGATGTTCAGCGCGGGGATGAAGCGCACGACCTGTTCATGCGCGCCGCAGGTGATGAGCAGGACGCCGCGCTCCAGCGCGCCCGCGATCGCGCCCTTGGATGTGGTCTTGTCGTCGAACTCGGCCGAGACCATGGCGCCGAACCGCCGCACCTCGCGCAGCCGAGGGTCGCGCCGCAGTGGCGCGAGCTCCTCCGCCATGATGGCGCCGACCTCGTCGGCGCGGCGCACCAGGCCCTCGTCCTGGATCACCCTGAGCGTCGCGAGGCCCGAAGCGCACGACACCGGGTTGCCGCCGAACGTCGAGCCGTGCGACCCCGTGCGCCACGCCTCGTGGAGCTCGCGCGGCGCGACGATGGCGCCGAGCGGCAGGCCGCCGCCGAGCGCCTTCGCGAGCACCATCACGTCGGGGATCACGCCGTACCGCTGCGATGCGAACCACGCCCCGGTGCGTCCGAGGCCGGTCTGCACCTCGTCGAATACCAAAAGCGCGCCGATGCGCGTCGCGAGCGCGCGCAGCGCCACGAGGAACGACGCGGGCGCCGGGACGTAGCCCCCCTCCCCCAACACGGGCTCGATGAGGATCGCCGCGACGTCCTGCTGCGGGACGTCGTGCTCGAGCATGAGCTCGAGCTCGGCGAGCGAGTGCCTCGCGCACGTATCGGCGGCGTGCGGCGGCTCGATCGGACACGCGAGCGCATACGGATATGGCGCGACGTGCACGTCGGGGAGGAGCGCGCCGTAGCCCCTGCGATAGGACGCCTTCGAGGTCGTCAGCGACGCCGCGCCCGTGGTGCGACCGTGGAAGCCGCCGCGGAACACGATCACGGACTGGCGCCCCGTGACCTGTCGCGCGAGCTTCACCGCGCCCTCGATCGCCTCGGCCCCCGAGTTCCCGAAGAAGACCATGTCGAGCGGGTCGGGCGCGATGGCGACCAGCGCCTCGGCGAGCGCGATGTTGGGCTCGTACGCCGCCACGCCCGCGCAGATGTGCGACAGCCGGCCCACCTGCTCCCGGACCGCGGCGACGACGCGCGGATGCGCATGACCCACCGGCGTGACCGCGATGCCGCAGGTCAGGTCGATGATGCGACGCCCGTCCCTGGTCTCGAGCCAGCTGCCCTCGCCCCTGTCGACCTCGAACCACGTGTAATGGCCGAGGACGGGGGAGAGGACCTTCTTCGAGCGTTCTTCGAGCGATGCCAAGGTCGTCAGTCTACGCGGCGGGCCGACGCGCCGACGCGTGGGCCATCACGGACGCGCACGGCGGCAGGAGAGGACGAAAGCGAACCTGATCGGGCGACATCACCGTGGCCGCTTCAGCCGATGAGGCCCCCGAATGGCGACCTTTCGAGAAGCACCTGCGGGGCGAGAGCGGCGGCCACGCCCCCCAGGGCCAGGAAGGGTCCGAACGGGATCGAGTCGCGCCGCGTGACGCGGCGCGTGGCAAGCAGCAGCACGCCGGCCAGGCC